>NZ_JBHXTQ010000052.1:0-58965 GCF_042677305.1 Kitasatospora sp. NPDC127121
GGCCTGCACCATGAGGTGCAGGCCGCCGCCGTTGGCGCGAGACTGGCGGGCAGACAAGGGAGGGCACCGATGTTGACCGATACGTCGACCAGCGCCGGCAGGGCGATCCTGCTTCACGACCGGCACCCCACGCTGGAAGAACTCGCCGACACAGCACACCTGTTGGCCGCCAGGCACCCGGAACTCTGCCGCGTGCGCACCGCCGGAACCTCCCGCGCCGGCCAGCCGCTGGTGCTCCTGACGATCGGCCGCGCCACCGCCACCGACAGCGTGCTGATCGTGACGGGTGCGCACGCCGACGAGTTCTCCGGCCGCGCCGGCATCGTGGAACTGGCCCACCGGGTCCTCGCGCAGCCGTCTCTGCACGAGGCGGTGACCTGGAACTTTCTGCTCTGCCTCGACCCCGACGGGGCACGCCTCGCAGAGGTCGGCGCCGGCACCCGAAGCCTGCCCGAGTACTTCGAGCACTACTTCCGCCCCGCCGCCGAGGAACAGCCCGAGTGGGCGCCGGCGATCGGCGGGAGACTGCCCGAGAGCCGGATCCTCCTCGACCTGATCGACGACCTCCGGCCGTCCCTCCAGTTCTCCCTCCACAGCGCCGACGTCGGCGGGACCTTCCTCCAGTCGACCTGCGATCTGGCCGGCCTCGCCGAGCCGTTCGCAAAATCCGCCGCCGGACTCGGGATCCCGGTCGAGACCGGCCCCTACGACGCCTTCTGGCTGCGCGAAGCGGGCCCGGGCGTCTTCATGATGGCGCCGCACCACATCGACCAGCAGGAAAGCAGCACCGGAATGCTGGCGCCACCTCACGCCGACCAGCCTCACGCCAGCCAGCCTCACCCCGACCAACCTCACGCCGACCAACCCCAACCTCACCCCGACCAGCATCAGGAGACAGGAGGCGTCCGCGCCACCACCTGGTTCGCCCCCCAGCGCTACGGCGGCGAGACGGTCATCGTCGAGACGCCGGTCTGGGCCAGCGCCCACCTCGGGGACGCCCGCCCGGCCGACGACCCCTACGCGCGCCTGACCGCCTGCGCCGGCCAGGTCCGGGAGCGCGGACGCCTGGTCACCGACCTGATGGACGAAGTTCTGCCCCACCTGGACGACACCGCCCTGCTCCGGGCCGCGCACACGCCGCTGACGGCATCGCGGCAACTGGCCCACGAATGGGACCCGCAGGCCGCCGGACAGCGCCTCCTCCACCCGAGGCCCATGACGGAGGCGAGACTCGCCGGCATCGAACTGTGGGCCCACCGGATCCCGGTCCGCGCGGCCGCGCTGCTCCGCCGCGCCGCCGAGGCGGCCAAGGCACCCACCACACCGGCCACCGCCCGACTCGACCACCTCCTCCAGGACTGGTGCGCCCAGTACCAGCAGCGCTTCCAGCCGCTCTGGCTGCCCGTCGCCCGCCAGGCAGAGCACCAGGCGAACACCGTCCAGGCCGCCGTGGAGCTCAGCCGTCCGACGAGGCCCGGCTTTCGGCGCGACCGGTAGAGCGCTCCGCAAAAACCCGTTTGGTGGGCGAGGTGACCGCTGCTATGTTTTCGGAGGCCGTGCGAGAGAACGAGGAGGTGGTACCCGTGAACGCAGTATTCACATGGGTGCTCTCCTCCGGGGTCACGGTCGGGCGATAGGTCGTCCGGGAGCGCCGTATCTGAGCCCTCCCGAAAGGCACGACCATGCACTTCACTTCTGAACAGCGTTTCGACGACGGTGTCCTCGAGCGCGAGTTCACCCTCGGCGAGATCCCCGGCATCCTGTGGACGCCCGGATCCGTATCCGCGCCGGCGCCGCTGATCCTGCTCGGCCACCCTCCCCTCGGACTGCGCAGGATGTACCCCCGACTGGTGGCCCGGGCCCGGCACGCCGCGGCGGATGGCTTCGCCACGGCCACCATCGAGCTCCCCGGAAGCGGCGACCGGCCTCGTTGGCCCGCCGTGGAGCAGGCCCGCGCTGACCTGCGCCGGGCGATGGAGGCTGGCGAGCCGGTCGGCGACGAGATCGTCGACGCCCTCGTCCTCCCGCTGGTCGACAAGGCGGTCCCGGAATGGCAGGCCGCCCTGGACGCCCTCCTCGCGCTGCCTGACATCGGCGGCCCGGTCGCGTACTCGGGGGGAGTGATCTCCATCGGCGTCCGGCTGGCGGTGGTCGAGCCGCGCATCTCGGCCGCCGTTCTGTTCGCCGGAAGCTTCGTGCCTCGCTCCATGTTCGAGGAGGCCCGGCAGGTCACCATTCCGCTGCATGTCCTGCTGCAGTGGGACGACGAAGGGAACGACCGGCAGGCGGCCCTGGACCTGTTCGACGCCTTCGGCTCGAAGGAGAAGTCCCTGCACGCCAACATGGGCGGGCACACCGGCGTCCCGCAGTTCGCCGGGGACGCCGCGGCCCAGTTCTTCACCCGACACCTGAGGTGAGGCCGGGCCGTCAGACCGGCGGCTGACGGTAGCTGATGTCGGCCGGCCTGCCACTCGTCGACGGCAGGTCCCGGCCGTCTACAGATCTCTGCACCGTGGGCCCCTGCCGAACTCTCGGCAGGGGCCCGTGCTGCCCGAAGTCAGAACTGTTCCATTTCTGCAGAGCTTCGAGTGCTGCCCGAACTCGTGTACAGGTGCTGTCGGTTCTCGTGGACAGAGCCACCCAACGCCTGTCGCGTGGCGGCGCCGAGGGCTGTGAGGGGGTCCGGGGAGGCGTGGGCGGTGCGCCAGGCGATCACGTGGTCGGGACGGACCAGCAGGGCGCCGTGGTCGCCGATGCCGCAGGTGTCGGCGGGCCGTTCCGTTGCCGGGGCGATCCGGCGGGGCAGAAGTGCCGTGTCGAGGAAGGCGTTGTGCGGATCCAGCTCGCGTGCGGCCCGGATCCAGGGGTGTCCTTCGGGTCCGGCGAGGACCAGGTAGCGGCCGGCGCGGACCAGGTCGAGCGTGGAGCGGGGCCGGTCCGTGCCGGGGAGGGGCAGGGGCAGGGGCAGGGGCAGGTGCGGCAGCCGGGTGCCGGGCTCGCCGTGCCAGCGTTCCGGCTCGTCGGCCGCCGGGTGGGCGGCGGCCGGGCCGTCGCCGGGCATGGGGTAGCGGTAGCCGATGGCCACTGCCGCCTCGCTGAGCAGCGGGCGGTCCTCGATCGGGGCCCGGGCGCGGTCGCGGGCGCGTAGGAGTGCCTGGTCCACGGTGATCCGGCCCACCGCGCGGCGCTCGGTTTCGTAGTCGTCCAGCAGCCGCGGGTCGGCGTGGCCGCGCAGGACCGAGACGAGTTTGGTGGTGAGGTTCCAGGTCATCGACCTCGTCCTCGACGGTGCGGCGCCCGCGCCGAGCTGAGGAGAAGAGCGGACCGGACTGCGGCCTCCGCCACGCCGGCACCGCCTCCACGTGCGCACTGGCGCGTCCGTCCGCCGCCACGCCGCTCACCGGCATCGGGTGCTGCCGGGCCCGGGTGGGGCATTGCACGCCAACTTCCTTGCTGTCATCCTCGGTTGGCCGTATCGGTCCCGGCGGTCGGTCGGGCAGGCTCTGCGCGGCGGGCGCGGCTTCGTGGCGGGGGCGGCGGGCGCGGCTTCGTGGCGGGGGCGGCGAGCGCAGCAGCAACAACGGGGGGTAGCGGTCGTGGTGCGTGCGCGGGGAGGCGGCGTGTGGGGTGTGGCGGTGCGAGCGGTGGCGGGGATGCTGGCGGTGGCGTTCCTGACCGGGGCGGTGTGGCTGGCCTGGTGGCTGAGCGCGGAGCGGATGGGCGCGGCCATGGGGCTGGGCCCGCCGGACGGCGTGGTGCTGGTGGACCGCTGTTACGAGGTGTCCGACAGCGAGGGCAACAGCGACGGCACCAACTGCCAGGGGCGGTTCACGCCGGCCGGCGCCTCCGCGGGCGAGGCCCGCCCGATCGTGGTGAACGGCACGACCGGCAAGCACCGGGCCGGCACCCGGCTCCCGGTGCGGCTGGTGCGAGGCGTGGCCTACGAGCCGTCGTCGTCGCCCGCCGTGAAGTACGGCGCCGGCGCGGGCGTGGTCCTCGTACTGGGCGTCGTGCCGGCCGGCTGGCTGCTCGTCGGAGTCCGGCGTGGTGAGGCCCCGGAGGTCATGACCCTGGTGGTCGGCCTCTTCATCGGGCTTGCGGCCGTGGCGGCCCTGGGCATCGTCGTCGGCTTGCTCGCAGGCCTCGTCGAACTGGCGCTCTGAGCGGAGCCGGGCCGTCGACGTGGTGCTCACCTGGTGATGTCGCCGTCCGGCACGTCCCGGACGGTGACCTCCTTGCCCTGTCGGCCCAGGATCTTGGCCACCACGTCACCGATCCCCTTCGCGTCGCCCGTCGGCTCGGGGACCGACCCGTCGGTGTACCGCTCGATGGCCTTCCGAAGGTACGAGGGGTTCCAGGCCCCGACGGCCCCGCTGACGTCGACGGCCGCCACCCGTCGGCCACCGACGGCACGCCTGATGGCCGGCAGGACCTCGTCCGAGTAGTACTTCCCCGGGACCTGGAACAGGCTGACATGGCCGCCGACCTTGCCGCCGTCCCGCAGGTAGACGGTGACGACCAGGCAACTGGTCACCGACGGATAGGTGATCGTCCCGTGCGGACCCACCTCGCCGACCTCGCCCTCCGTGATCGAGAGGGTGGTCGCGGGCGCACCGGCCTGCTGGACCCCGGCTACCGGGCCGGACACAGTGCCGAGCCCGGTGAGGTCCTCGGTCCCGGCAGCCTTGCCGAACGCGGCCCTGACGGCGCTGACGGCGCTGACGGCCCTGACGGAGCCGACGGAGTCGACCGCCTCGGTGGGTGCCGGGCCGCGTGCCGTCGCCCCATCGCCCCCGCCTGCCGCGCAGGCCGCCGACACCAGTACCGCGCCGACGGCCAGCCCGACCCTTCCCACGCACCGCCCGGACACCACGAACTTCATGACTCCACACCCCACGAATCCGGTCTACACACACCCGCGCACACACGCGGCGACACATGCTCCCGAGTGCGAACGATCTCGTCAACCCGACACCCGACGGCCCCCTGACGGGGTCACCGGCGCCGGTCGTGTGGCCGCCGGTAGCGGTCGCCGTGGTCGGCCCGTCCGGGGGAGGGGGAGTCGGCTCCGATCGTCGCCGGGTCAGGCGTTGGAGGAGTCGGTGATCCACCGCAGGACGTCCTCGGCGACCTCCACCGGGGCACGGCCGGAGCTGGTGAAGGCCGTGGGGACGAGTTCGCGCAGTTCGTCGGCGTCCTGGAGGGCTTCCTCGACCTGCTCCGCGCTCCAGCCGCGGGCGGCCAAACGGACGCGGCGGTCGTGGTCCGCGCAGTCCAGCCGCGCCCAGACGACCTCCGGGGCGTCCGGCACATCGGCCGCGGCGGCCTCCCACTCGGCCGGGGTGAGGGGGCAGGACACCAGGACGGGCCCGCCTCCTCGCGCGAGCATGCCCGCGATCCGCACCCACAGGCGGTTGTAGTCGGGCCAGACCCCGGACGCGTCCGGGGAGGTGATGTCGATACCGAGCAACCGACCGTCCTCGTCGGGCAGTTCGTCGAAGTCGACCACCGTGACGGGCCGTTCCCGCAGCCGGCCCAGAAGTGTCGACTTGCCCGCCCCCGGTGCCCCGGTGATCAACCGCACCACAGACCTGACCATGCCGATTCCAGCCCCGCTTCCGTCGATGACCGGCACCCCGGATCCTGAGTGCCCAACCGACCATAGCGGGACACCTGTCCTTCGTCCCCCAGGATCCGGCCGCAAGCCGCGCTCCGGTGCCGCAACATCCGGGTTCTGTCCGCGAGTTCGCGTTGATCCGGCGACGAACCGGCCGAGGGCAGACCACCGATCGGGCTGCGGGCCCCGGTCCGGCGGGCTCTCGCCACGCGAACTCCATCTGGCGCCGGTTCGGCCCCGAGGCTGACCACGCTCTCGCCGCCGACTGGACCGGCTGCTCGCGGCTGGCGAGCTTATTGGAAGTACTTCCAGGCACCGCACGAGGAGAGGCTGCCGTTCCAGTTGCAGATCCGGGCCTGCTTGATGGGGTACTTGAAGGTTTTCGCCTTGGGTCCCATAGCGATCATGAAGATGCCGGTGTGTTCGCCGCTGGAAAGATAGAGGTCCAGGGCAGCTCCGATTCCGTCGTCGCTGTCGTCCGTGATCGTTCCGATCGCGCCTTCCACGTAGGCGTAGTCGCACAGGCCTCGGTCGCAGCTCGACCAGCCGGTCCCGGCGGCGCTGGCCGGGCTGGCGGTCAGGAGTGCTGTTGCTGCGAGGATGGGTACCACTGTTCCCACCAGTCGCTTGATCATTCGATGCTCCTTCTCGTGTGATTTCTGTTCAGAGACCCAGTGGCGGCTGCTACGGGGTTTGTGGTGCGGGTTTCCTTTGCTTGACGGGCCGTTGATCCATCGATCGACAGTTGGGAGACCTCCTTGGAGGCTCCTGGCCGAATGGCGGGTCCGCGCAGAAGAGCGCATCGTTGAACGAGCGATCTCTGGATGCAAAACTCGCGGACCCGCCATCGACCGAGCTGCCTACAAGGCCGCCATCAGCATCGACATGCTCACCACCAGCCCTTGACGGCCCTGGCGCCGGTGGAGACTCCACAGTGCAGCCTGTTTGATTGTCCATCTACAAGAACCCGGCCGAAGGCCAGGTGGGCGGCGGACAACCCGGTTTGGCCGCGGACAGGACAAGGTGGCTTGGGGTGGCTGGTGTTGGACGTCCGCAGGGGCGGCTCTCGGCGGCCTTCGGCGAAACGGACTCCCATGCGTCCCGGGAAGATCGCGGCACTCGGCTCGGCAGTCCGCGCACGGAACCGCCGACCCCTTCCGTTCGGCCGCAGCCGCAGCCGCAGCCGCAGCCGCAGCCGCAGCCGGCTCCCACCACGTCGGCGTCTGCGCGGCCCGGCGGGCGGCGGGCTGCTCCGGACGGGACCCGGGCAGTAACCTCAGCCGGTGCGGCGCGTTGGGGGAGGCGTGCCACAGTCTGCATCCACCCCCAGCTCCAGCAACGCCACCGCCGTTCCGGCCGGCAAACCCCAGGCGCTGCCCTTCCTCCTGACACCCCAGCAAGGCGCGGCGGCGCGCACGCTGCTGAGCTACGTGGCCGCCCTGCCACTGCCGGATCCCGGCCAGCAGCTCCTGGCCGTCGTGGTGGCGATCCGGGCCGCACGCGGCGGCACCGGCAACCTCACCGGTACCGACCTGTCCGCCCTGCGGCTGGGTGATCCCCGCGAAGTGGTCGATGCCCTCCGCGGCCTGGGCTGGCTGATGGGCGACACGATTTTCAG
The DNA here is from genome assembly GCF_042677305.1 of Kitasatospora sp. NPDC127121. Taxonomy (NCBI): domain Bacteria; kingdom Bacillati; phylum Actinomycetota; class Actinomycetes; order Kitasatosporales; family Streptomycetaceae; genus Kitasatospora; species Kitasatospora sp. NPDC127121. The sequence continues at coordinate 7,236 of NZ_JBHXTQ010000052.1, forward strand.
CAGCGACCCGGTCGCACCTGCGACGCCGGTCACCGTTCCGGATCTGGCCCGCGAGGCCGACCACCCCCTGCCGTTCGGAAAGGCCGTGCGCTCGCGCGTATCCGGGTGGACCACACGGGCCTTGTCGGCCAAGCCGGTCCGCAAACTCCCGCCGGCCGCCCGGCTGGCGGCCCTGTTCGCCGCCGCACACAGCACCTCCACGCTCCTCGGACAGATCCCGCCCGACCTTCCCGAAGCCTGCCGGGCCGCTCTGCCGGACCTTCTGGCCAAGGGCTTCCTCGCCGAACTCGCGGACGGGCGCTACCGCCTGGATCCCCAGGTGGGCCACCTCGCGGGCATGCGTCCGCCCACCGCCCAGGAGAAGGCGGCAGACCCCGAAGCCGGCACCGGCACCAGCACGACCGTGACTCCGGGCTTCGACTTCAACGCCGCCGCGTGGACGCAGTGGAAGGACGCGGCCACGCCCGCCCTGCGGCGGCACGCGGAGAGCGTCGAGTACTGCGCCCTGTGCGCGCTGGGCCCGGAACGGGTCGCGATGGCCTTCACGCTGCCCCCGCCCCGACCGTCACAGCAGCCTTCCCTGGACGGCAGGAGCCAGACCGCGTACAAGCGGTGGAAGGACGCGCACCCGGACCGCGGGCCGCAGGCCGCGCAGTTCACGGTGGCCTTCCGTGCCGAGCACGGACACGGCCCGTCGTTCAGACAGCTCTGCAAGGGGCTGGGCTCGCGCCCCGACCTGCGCGAGGTGAACCTCTTCATCGTGCACCGTCTCGTGGCGAACGGATGGCTCACCAGCACTGACCAGGTGCCATGGACCCTCCGCCCGGGCCCGACCGCCCAAGACCAGGGCATCACCCTTCCCCAACGCCGCAGCCCCGAGACGACCGTCCCCGCAGCCCGCCCCTGACCGTCCCCACCGACGGCCGCGGCCGAGCACAGACGAAGTGCCGCGAAGGCTCGCCTCGATGAGGAAGGCCTCGGCTGCCGCCGGAACGCAAGTCACCGCCGGACTCCAGGAGTCGGCAATGCAGGCAGGCCAGCCGGCCGGCGTACCCACACCGGCCGGACGATGGCCAGCCGGCAGGGACCGTCGCGTTCACGAACGTCCCGAGGCGCGCACTGGGCGCCCGAGCCCGCCCAAGCCGCCAACTCCCCGGCAACCAAAGGCATCACGGCGCCCCCGGTACCGCCGCTGCTCCGCCTCACGGACACGCCGCGCCTCAACGCCGGCGGCCCGGTCAGGGCGACCAGCCGCCGTCGGCCCGGCTGTGGGCGTGGGCGTAGGTGTGGCTGGGGGCGTGGGCGTGGCTGTGGGTGTGGCTGTGGGGGAAACGCTCCGCCGGCCGGTGTGAGGTGCGGGCCGGCCGGCGGAGGAGGGTGATCAGGCCTGCGAGCGGCGGCGCGAGGCGACGACCGCGCCGGCGCCCAGCACGACGGCCGCGCCGGCGGCGGCGGCGAGCTGCCCGAGCGGGGCGGTCGTGCCGGTGGCGGCCAGCGAGCCACCGGCGGTGCTCCGACCGTCCGTGGTGGTGGCGGCGGTCGTCGTGCCAGTGGTCGTCGTCCCGGTGGTGGCCGAGGCGGGCGCGACAGCGGCGTCGGGGGTCACGGCGGTGACCGCCTGGGTGGTGCCGGAGCCGCCCCGCGAGGTCTCCGTAGCGGTCTTCGTCGCGGTCTCGGCAGTGTTCTCGGCGGTGGTCTTCGCGGCGGCCTGGTCCTTGGCCCGGGCGGTGAACTGGCCCTCCTGCAGGAAGGTCCGGACGTCCTCGATGCCGCCGTTGAGCGCGGCGAGGCCGGCCTTGCGGACCTCGGGCCCCCCGGCCTCGATGAGCTGCGAGACGTGGATCCGGTCGTCGCCCGCCCGCAGCGGCTCCAACTGCTCCTTCAGGAAGTGCTCGACGTCCGCCGCGCTGCCGGCGAGCGCCTTCTCGGCCGCCTCCCGGACGTGGTGGCCGGTGCCCGCGTCGGCGAGGATGTCCTGCACCTTGGCGCGGTTCTCGTCCTCGGCCCGGGCGACGTACTGGCCGGTCTTCAGGAAGGCGCGGACGTCCTCGATGGTGCCGGACATCGCGGCGTTGGCGGCCTTCTTCACCGCCGGGCCGCCGCGGGACATGATCTGGCTGAGCAGGACCCGGTCGTCGTGCTCGGCGGCCGTCTTCAGCCCCGTGTTGAGGAAGCGCTCGACATCCGCGGCGGTTCCCGCCAGTGCCTGCTGGGCGCCCTCGCGCACACCTGGTCCGCTGTTCGGGTCGTCGAGGAGCTGCTGCACCTTGGCGCGGTTCTCGTCCTCGGCCCGGGCCGTGTACTGGCCGACGTTCAGGTAGGCGCGGAACACGTCGAGGTCGTTCGAGCCGAACGCGGTGTTGGCGGCCTTCTTGACGGCCGGGCCGGCGGCGTTCATGGTCCACAGGATCGCGATCCGCGCGTCGTCCCGGCGAATCCTGTCCGCCTCCACCGCGAGGAAGCGCGCCCGGTCCGCGGGGGTGCCGGCGAGGGCCTGGCCCGCGTGCTCGCGCAGGTAGTCGCTCGGAGCCGTGAGCAGGTAGTCGTTCGGGTAGACGAGCAGCCTCTCGATCGCTGCCCGGTTCTCCTCGTCCGCCTTGGTCTCGGCCGGGTCGGTCTGCCCCTGCCCCGCCGGGACGGTGTCGGCGAACGCCGGGGCGGCGCCCAGGGCGACGGGTGCGGCGGCTGCGGCAAGGAGGACGGCAGCGAGCGAATGACGGATCTTCAACGGTCCCTCGGGATCTGAAACACGGGTGGGCCCGCCGCGGCTTCACGACGGTCGGCCGAGTGATCGTATAGCAACGGCACCCCCCGCAGGCGAACACATTTCCGTCACGTCCCACACCCCGGCTTCCTCGTGCACCGCCTGGTCACACCAGCCGGGAGAGCTACCCGGCGCCCCCGTCCCTGGCTCAGCCCTCGTACGCGCGGGCGGCAGCGTCGAGGCGGGCGGTCAGCGCCCGGGCGACGGTGCCCAGGGCGTGATGCGGCCACAGGTGCTCGGTACTGGTCACCGCCGCCCGGGTGCCCAGCAGGTCGGCGCGGGGCGCGATGCGTCGTCGCACCGGTTCTCGCCGGGAGTCCTCGACCGGCGCCCGCCCGCTGCGAGCAACACGGCCAGGCCCACGCGAGTTGGCCGGAACCCCTGGCGAACGGCATGCGCGCTACGGTAAGCATTCTCTCAACTACGTACTGTGGGAACCTGCTTGTGCTGACGGCCGTACGGCCGCGGCCCGTGAAGGAGGTACACCGGGATGACCCGATCGCCATCGACAGCCCCGACCTCGACTGGCGTCGCCGGCAGAACCTCCTGACCTACACCCAGGTCGCGGTGCCCGACGATGTCGCCGCTGCCGTGGCCCGCTACCTCGGCGCCTTCGGCCTGGTCTTCGGCGCCTTCGACTTCGCCGTCGACACCGCCGGGTGCTGGAACTTCTTCGAGTGCAACCCGAACGGTCAGTGGGCGTGGTTCCCGCCGCCGATGACCGACCTGATCGCCGAGGCCCTGGCCGACCGACTCCAGAGAGGCACCAACCCGTGAGCACCCCCGCCGAACTGCGCGCCGCCCTCGTCGACCGGCTCACCGCCGACGGCGCCCTCACCGATCCGGCCTGGCGCGCGGCCGCGGCCGCCGTGCCGCGCGAGACCTTCGTCCCCGAGTACTTCCTGCCCGTGCCCGCCAGCGCGCCCACAGCCTACGTTCCAGTCCTGTGCGACAACCCCGGCCGCCTGGAGGGGGTCTACCGCGACCAGACGCTGGTCACCCAGCTCGACGGCCATCTGAGCCCCTCCGACGTCCAGGGGCCGGTGGCCGGTGCCCCCTCGTCCTCCTCCACCCTCCCCTCCCTCGTGCTGGGGATGTGGCAACAGCTCGACGTCGAGGCCGGCCACCGTGTGCTGGAGATCGGCACCGGCACCGGCTACTCCACCGCCCTCGGCGCCCACCGCCTCGGGGAACAGAACGTCGTGAGCGTCGAAGTCGACCCGGAAATCGGGGCGCGGGCGGCGGAGGCGGTCAAAGCCGCGGGCTACTCTCCCACCCTCGTCATCGGCGACGGCCTCGCCGGGTACGCCGACGGCGGACCGTACGACCGGCTGATCGCGACCTGCTCGATCCGCCACCTCCCCCTCCCGTGGCTCCACCAGGTCAGGCCCGGCGGAAGGATCCTCGCCACCTTCACCGGGTGGAGCTTCGCCTTCGGCCTCGCACTCCTCACCGTCACCGGGCCCGGCCGCGCGAGCGGCCGCTTCCTGCCCGGCTACGTCAACTTCATGGTCGCCCGGCCGCACGACCGGCCCCCGCGCCAGCCCGTCACCCTGCTCTCCGGCGACGCACGGCCCAGCGAGATCGACCCGGCGATCCTGGGTGACTGGACCGGCAAGTGGGTCGCCCAACTCGCCGCCCCCTCCGCCGAGATCATCGGCGCCGGAGACCAGCAGATCCTCGTGGACTTCGCCACCGGCTCCCACGCCCGCACCACGCCGAACCCCGACGGCGGCTGGACCGTCACCCAGCGCGGGCCCCTGCGCCTGTGGGACCAGGCCGAGGCCGCCATCCGGGCCTGGCAGCAACACGGCGCCCCCCACCAGGAGGGCTTCGGCATCACGGTCGACGGCGACGGCCAGCGCGTGTGGATCGGCACCGAAGAAGGCCCCACCTGGAACCTGCCCATCTGACCGGCGGCCGGGGCCGAGCCCCGCCGAGGCTTCGGCTGCTCACGGCACCTCGGCGCGCGAGTCCGGGTACCGTCCCAGGACGACAGGAGGAGCAGCACCCACCCACCGCAGGACCTCGTGGACATCCTGGCGGATGGAGAACGAGCTCAGTTCGGGCAGATGCCGCGGGTGTAGTCGACCGTGGCGGCGGCCTGCGAGTAGTGCCACTCGGGTGCCAGCAGGTTCGTGTCGAGCTGGGCGGCCGCGTTCGGGTTCTCCACCAGGTAGCCGAAGTCCTGCAGCCAGGCGGGGTAGAGGTTCTTCGATCCGACGAAGAACGCCGAGCCGTCGACCGCGACGACCTTGTGGTGCAGTGCGAACGGGTGGCCGTCGGTCCAGGTCGCGGTCGGCGCCGCGCGGAAGGAGGCGAGCTGGAGGTTCCGGCACATGGTGGCCTTCGCGCCGGACGCGTCGCCGGTCCGGGCCGCCAGCCGGGCCTGGAGCGCGTCGCTGATCTCCGCGAGGGATTTGATCTGCGAGTAGCCGCCGCTGCCGACCGTGCCGCGGTTGGCCGGGTCGCTCACCACGATGCGCACCTTCACGTTGGCGGCGAGCTTGGCGGCGAGCAGGTCGTAGAGGCGCAGGTCGTAGCGCGGCAGCGGCGGGCAGGTGCCGTTCAGGTCCTGCTGGGAGATCTCGATGTGGCTGGTGGCGCCGGCCACCAGGGCCCGGAGCGCGCTCTCCTCGGGGTTGACCGTCTCGTAGTCGCGGTCGCCGTTGGTGTTGTCGTGCAGGGCGACCAGGCCGCACTTGGCGTCGGCGGCGGCCGGCAGGTCCGGCTGGTAGGTGGAGGCCGGGTCCACGTTCCGGATGCCGACGCCCAGGCCGCCGATCGCGATCACCGGCAGGTTGCCGGTGGCCGGCACCGGGCCGGGGTTGGCGTCCTTCTCCAGGTTCGGCAGGCAGGGCGCGCCGTTACTGGAGGCGAACCAGGCACTCGACAGCACTCCGGTGTTCTTGCAGGTCCAGCCCCACAGGGTGTCGAGGTAGGAGCCGGCCGAGGCGGCGGCGGGGCCGGTCAACGCGAGGTCGACGTCGGACACCGGGTGGGTGGTGTCGAGGTAGTCGTCCTTCCAGTTGTTGATGCCGCCGGTGATCACGCTGCGGCCGTCCACCACCAGCAGCTTGGAGTGGTTCCAGGACAGGGCGGTCTTCGAGGTGGTCATCGAGGCGACGTTGAGCGTGACGCCGGCGGCGGCCGGGCCGAGCCGGGCCAGCAGGTCGTCTCGGTAACTGGTCGGCAGCGCGGTGATGTTGTAGAGCGGGGCGGCTCCCACCAGGACCCGTACGGTCAGCTTGTTGCCCGCCGCCACCGAGGCCTTGAGGCCCGCGACGATCGCGTCCTGGAACGCGCCGTTGGGGAACGGCGCGAGGGTGGAGATGTCGACGGTGCGGGTCGCGCCGGCGATGTTCGCCGTCATCTTGGCCAGCAGCTTCTCGCTGCCGGTCCGGTCGGTGCAGTTCGGGTCGCCCCAGCAGTTCGGGGTCTGCAGCAGCCAGCCGGCCGGGTCACCGGCGGGGGCGTCCAGGTTGTTGCCGCCGGTGCGCTGCCAGACCGTTCCCTCCAGGCCGGGCGAGACCTGACGCAGCGTCTGCTCGACGGCGTCCAGGTGCGGGGTGTCGGTGGCCGCGGGCGCCGCGGGGGCGGGTATCTGCGTGTCGGCGGAGGCGGAGGCGGAGGCGAAGGCGGGGGCGGCGGGCAGTGCTGCCAGCGCCGTGCCGAGGGTGAGAGCGGCGGTGAGCGTGGTGCGGGCGGCGCGGCCGAGGTGGCGGGACGGGTGACGGAGCACGGGTAATCCTTCAAGAAGTGGCAATGTTCACCTGAAAGGCCCCTTAAAAATACCTGATAGTAACTTGAGGATGCGTCAGGGGCCTGTCGGGATCCGCCCGCTGGGACTGACGGCCCGGCTGTGACCGGGCTCGGCTGATGGGCCGGGCGTGACGGATCTGCGGGCGCGTGGGCACCAGGCGCCTCCTCCTGTGCCGAGGGCGTCCGCCGTCGGCGGGTGTCCGGAGACGGGGAGAAATTTCTTTCCGATCGCCTGCAACCCCTGGCCGGGCTCCACGTCTATGACAGTGAGAAGCGGGGCCGTGGTCGCCCCCCGGCCGCACACAAACCTGCTGCGGCCCGCTCGCCATCAGTCATTCAGCCATCAGTCATCAGCGCGCTGCTGCGGCCTGCCCGCAGAACGGTTTCAGGGGAGAACTGTGTCCACCATCGTTCATGTTCGTCGTACCCGTCGTGCCATCGTCGTCGCCGCTGCCCTCGGCGTAGCCGCAGTCTGCGGATCGGTCGTGGCCGCCGCCCCGGTGGCCTTCGCGGGGGAGCCGTCGCACACCTCGCTCTCCGTCCAGGCCCCGGCCTCGGTCGGATTCGCCGGTGGGCCGGTCGAGTTCACCGAGGACATCACCAACTCGGGCCAGGAGAGCACCGGTTACCACCTGGAGTTGCAGACCGTCACCGACGTCGGAACGCCGCCGGACGCGATCGTCATCGACTACAGGGACCCGGCCGACGGTACGTGGAAGTCGGTGCCGCTGGGGATGACCCGTACCTCCGGAGGCGTCGTGTACGACGGGACGGTGCTCGGGCTCACCGTCCCGGCCGGGCGGACCCTCAGGGTCGACCTGCGGATCGGCGCGCCGATGGGCCTGCCCCACGACGGCGCCACCAACGGCGGCTTCCGGTCCATCGCCCTGCATTCCGCCGTCGTCGTCGACCCCCACGAGCCGGCGCAGGCCGAGGTGACCAGCACGATCAAGGTCACCTCGATCACGAGCTCGCTCGACCACGTTCCCGCCACCGCCGTCGCGGGCGGCGCGCCGGTCGAGTTCGACGCCACCCTCGACAACCCCACGCCGTCCGACTACACCAACCTCGGCAACGTCCTGTTCGTGGACCGGTACGCGACCGTGCAGGTGCGTACGGCGGACGGGGCCTGGCGGACGCTGGACAAGGTGGCCGGAATCGCGCCCGACGACCCCTACGGCGTGTACCTCCAGGGCCGTGACTCCGGCCTCCGGTCGGGTGGCAAGGTCGTCGCCCGGGTGCGGGTGTCGTACGACGCGAAGACTCCGGCGGGCACCACCACGCTCGGCTCGTGCGTGTTCGTCAACGAGGGCCTGCCGTTCCGGGGGACCACGAAGTGCGCTGCCCACTCGACGATTCAGGTCCTGCCCGCCGCCACGAAGGCGCCCGAGCCGAGCCCGTCCTCCTCCTCCTCGGCCCCGTCCTCTTCCTCGGCCCCATCGGCCTCCTCTGCCCCGTCGGCCCCGGTGTCCTCGGCCCCGGCCGGCGCCGCCGTGCCGGTCTCCGCGTCCTCCCCGAGCGCCCCGGCTCCGGCGGACCCGTCCACCACCTCCACCGCGCCGTCCACCCCGCAGGCCCGCGTCGCCGACGCCGCGCAGCCTGCCGCGCCGTCATCCGTCCAGCTTGCCTCCACCGGGGCCGACCACACCGCGGGCCTCGCCGTCGGCGGTCTTGCCCTGACGGCCGCCGGGGCTGGCGCCCTATGGCTGCGCCGGGTGCTGCGCCGGGCCTGAGCGCGCACGGGGAAGCCGAACGCGAAGGAGCCCGCCACCCTCCCCAGGTGGCGGGCTCCAGCCGTGGGCGGCACGTCGGGCGCGCGGTGTCAGCGCCGGCGCGCGGATGCGGGTGCTGACTACGGGTACGGGAGCTCGCCGAGTGGGGCGTGCGGCTGCTTCCCCGGCCCGCAGGGGCGAGCCCTCCCACGGCCCCGTGCGGACGAGTTCACCCGGACGCTGCGACGAGGATGGCGCCGGGCCGGGGCGCCGGGACGCAGAGTAGATAGTCCGATAATCATGGCGCAAAGGGGACGTGGCAGTGTGCGCAAGAGCCGGAGCGGGCCTCAGACTGGGATCCGTCCTGGGCGGCCTGATGCTGACGGCGTGTTCGACCCCCGCCCCGCATGCCGTGGACGGCAGCGGCGGGGAGCCTCGCGGCAGTGCGGTGGTCATCGCGGCTGACCAGGCGCCCGGGCAGGCAGCCGTGCCGGGTGATGCGTCGGGTGATGCGGCCGATCCGGGGTCCGGGCCGGCCGGCGTTCGGGGCAGTGCGTTGATCGTCGCGGTCGATCAGGCGTCCCGGCAGGTTCTCGTCCTGGACGGCGAGACGGCGCGGGAGGCCGGACCCGAGGCCGGACCCGAGGCCGACCGGTTGCCGGTGGTGTGGTCGTGGACCGCTGACGGCGACGATCGGCTGGCCGACCTGGAGCCGGCCCGCAGCTGGGCCAGGCCCACCGAGGCCAGGGACGTGGTGCTCGACGGTGAAGGATCCCTCCTGGTCACCGCCTCGGGCGGCTTGGCAGCCCTGGTCGACACGGCGACCGGCACGCCGATCTGGGCCACGGACCTCGGCACTTCCGTCAACCCCCACAGCGCGGAGCTCCTACCGGACGGCAACGTCGCCGTGGTCGCCAGCACCGCCGGATGGGTGCGGCTGTACGCGGCCTCGGAGGGGCCTCGCAGCACCACCTATACCGAGCAGGAACTCGACGGGGCCCACGCCGTGCAGTGGGACGAGGGCGCGGACCTGCTCTGGGTGCTCGGGGACGACACCCTGCTGGCCCTTCGGGTCGGTGGCACGCCCGACATCCCGTCCCTCACCCCCGAACGCAGCATCCCCCTTCCGGAAGTCGGGGGACACGACCTCGCACCTGTGCGCTCCGCGCCGGGGACGTTCTGGCTCAGCACCGGCGACCGCCTGTGGCGCTACGACTCACACCTCGACCGCTTCGAAGCCGTCGGGCTGGGCGCGGAGGACTCAGCCCGCGGGATCAAGAGCGTGGGCAGTGAGCCCGCTACCGGTCGCCTGCTCACCATCACGCCCGATCACGCGGGGCCCTGCTCCTGGTGCACCTCCGCCGTCACCTTCCACCATCCCGACGGGACGCTCGCCCTGACCGGAACCGAGCTGTACAAGGCCCGCTGGTGGACCACACCGCTGCCAGGTCCGGGCCCGACGAACCGACCCCGGTAGCGCGGTCCTCCGGCAGCCGCCATCCACGCCGAGCTGCACCACCGCGACGCCGGTCCCGGCAAACCGACCGGCCTCGGCGGCCGCCCCGCCATGATGGTGCCGTTGAAGGTGAGGCGGTCGAGGACGGCCGCGCACTTCTGCGACCACCACGTACTGGAGATGCTGATGCCTGCCCCCGGGCCGACGACCAACGCCCCGCCGGTGAACGGGATACCGCCCGGGCGTCCGTTCTCGTGGCGATTCGTCACCCCGTTGTTCGTCGGTTCGGCGCTCAACCCGATCAACAGCTCGCTGATCGCCACGGCCCTCGTACCGATCGCCCACGGACTCGGCGTGTCGATCGGGCGGACCGCCGCCCTGGTCACGGCCCTGTACCTGGCCAGCGCGATCGCCCAGCCCACCGCAGGCAAGGCCGCCGAGGTGTTCGGCCCACGACGGGTGTTCCTGGCCGGAATCGGACTCGTCATCGTCGGAGGACTCATGGGCGGCGCCGCCCACAGCCTTCCGACCCTCCTGATCAGTCGAGTACTGCTCGGGTTGGGCACCTCGTGCGCCTATCCGACGGCCATGCTGCTGATCCGCCGCCGCGCCGAGGACGCCGGTCTGGACAAGCCGCCGGGCGGAGTGCTGGGCGGCCTGCAGATCGCCGGCATCGCGACCGCCTCCCTCGGGCTGCCCCTGGGCGGTGTCCTGGTGGCCGTGCTGGGCTGGCGTTCCGTGTTCTTCATCAACGTTCCGGTCGCACTCGTCGCGCTGGTCACGACATTGGCCTGGGTCCCACCCGACAGCCGACCCGACAGCCGACCCGACAGCCCATCCGACAGCCGACCGGACAGCCCACCGGACCGCAGCCGACGCGCCCGTGACGTCGCGGCCGGCCTGGATGTCATCGGCATCGCCGGGTTCGCCGCCGCGATGATCGCGCTGCTGCTGTTCCTGTTCGCCCTGCCCGACGCCCGCTGGTACTTGCTGGCGATCTCCGCCGTGCTGTGGATCGCCCTGGTGCTGTGGGAGCTGCGGGCCAGGACCCCGTTCCTCGACTTGCGCCTGCTCGCCGGCAACCGGGCCCTGACCAGTACTTATCTTCGCTACGGCCTGGTCCTGTTCTGCGCGTACGTCGTGCTCTACGGCGTCACTCAGTGGGCCCAGAGCGTCCGGGGCCTGTCCGAGACCGAAGCCGGACTGCTCCTGTTGCCCATGACGCTCGTGTCCGGTCTGGTGATCTCGCTCGTCTCCCGGCGCAACCGGGTGCGCGGACCGGTCGTAGCAGCGGCCCTGGCCTGCCTCATCGGCTCCGCCGGCGTACTGCTGCTCAGCGCCTCGGGCTGGATCGGATGGGTCGTGGTGGTCACTCTCGTCTTCGGCGTCGCCATGGGCACGTCCGGCGCGGGCAACCAGATCGCCCTCTACGACCACGCCCCCGCCGAACAACTCGGCACCGCCTCCGGCCTGCTGCGCACCTTCGGCTACCTCGGCTCGATCGCCGCTTCCGCAACCACCGGCATCGTCTTCCGCATCCGCGTCTCCGACCCCGGCATGCACCTCATCGCCTGGATCATGGTCGGCGTCGGCGTCGTCCTGGTCCTGACGACCCTCGCCGACCGCACCCTGCGTACCCGGCCCGCCCCCTGACACGCCTCCGCGAGGGCACCCCCCCGCGAATGTGAACGGGGGAGCGGGTTCAACGCCTCTTTGCTGCGGGGGTGTTTCGTTCCCATGTCCATATGCCCAGATCACTGGCGTCGCGCACCAGTCGTGCACAGACTCACATCTGCACGATCGTGCACTCGACTCTCACCCCAGGAAGTTCTACGGGCATGCGTACCCCCCCCAGACCCGGCGTTCCCCAGGCGCACCCGCCGCACCTGGTGGGGAGGTGCCGTCCGTGCTCCGGTACGTGACACGCAGGGCGGCGGGCTGGTTCCTGGTGATCGCCATGGCCACCAACGCCACGTACTTCCTCGCCAGTTGGTTCCTCGACCCGCGCTCGAACTTCAAGGAACTGCGCCCGGTCCGCACCGAGGAGCAGATATCCCGGGCCCTGGCCCCCTACAACCTCGACCCGCACGAGCCGCTGCTCCACCGCTGGTGGGACTGGCTGACCAGCGTGGTCCTGCACTTCGACTGGGGCCGCTCCCCGGTCGGGGTCCAGGTGAACGGGGAGATCGGCTACCGCTCCCTCGTCAGCGCCGAACTGGTGATCGGCGCGACGGTCCTGTCGGTCGTCGTCGGTGTCGCCCTCGCGGTCCACACCGCCTCGCACCAGTACGGCTGGAGGGACCGGGCCGCCCAGGCCCTCTCCATGGCGCTGTTCAACGTCCCGGTGTCCATCGCCGCCCTCGCCCTGGTGCTGCTGGCCATCCAGCTGAACGAGCAGGCCGGTTGGCACTTCCTGTACGTCGCGGGGGAGAACTCGCCCGGCGTGGAAGGGTTCTGGGCGACGGCCGGTGACCGGCTGCTGCACCTGATCCTGCCGACGCTGACGCTCACCCTGACGGGGTACGTGGGCTACCACCTCACCCAGCGCTCCCTGCTGCTGGACGTCATCGGCTCCGACTTCGTGCGCACCGCCCGGGCCACCGGGCTCACCCGGGCCCAGGCGATCCGCCGGCACGCCCTGCGCACCGCCCTGATCCCCACCGCACAGTCCGTGGCCTTCAGCATCCCGGCCGTCTTCACCGGCGCGGTCCTCACCGAGACGATCTTCGGCTGGAACGGCATGGGCCAGTACTTCATCCAGACCATCAGCAAGAACGACGTGCACGGCACCGTGGCGACCGCCGCCTTCGCCGCCGCCCTGACCGCGATCGGCGCGATCCTCGCGGACATCGCCACCGTTCTCCTCGACCCGAGAGTGCGGGTGAGCTGAGATGGGCACCCCTGTGAGTCCCGACGCGACCTCCGAAGACGTACTCGCCACCGCACCCGCGCGAGCCACCGATCCGCCGCCCACCGGGCACGACGGGCACTACCTGGGCCGGCGCCGTCTCTACCTGCGGCGCTTCCTGCGCAACCGGATCGCCGTCGCCGGCGTGGTGATCTTCCTGCTGCTCGTGCTGTTCAGCGCGCTCGGCGACCTGTTCACCCCGTACGGCTACGCGGACGCCGACTTCTCGGCACTGACCCAGGCCCCCGGCGCCGAGCACTGGTTCGGCACCAACCAGGGCGGCAACGACGTCTACGCCGCCGCCGTGCACGGCCTCCAGCGCTCGCTGGTGATCGCGGTGAGCGTGTCCGTGCTGACCGTCGCCATCGCCGCGGTCGTGGGCGCGGGCGCGGCCTACTTCGGGGGCCGGGTGGAGAAGGCCACCCTCGCCGTCGTCCACTTCCTGCTGATCGTGCCCTCCTTCCTCATCCTCGCCCTGGTCTCGCACCGGCTGGCGGGCGACTGGCGGGTCCTCATCCTCGTGCTGACGGTGTTCGGCTGGATGTCCACCGCGCGCGTGGTCTGGTCGGTGTCGACGTCCCTGCGCGAGCGCGACTACGTGCGCGCCGCGGAGTTCATGGGCGTGCGCCCCCTGCGCATCGTGGTGCGCCACATCATCCCGAACCTGGGCTCCCTGCTCATCGTCAACCTCACCCTGGGCGTGGTCTCCACCGTGCTCAGCGAGACCGCGCTGTCCTTCCTGGGCTTCGGCGTGCAGACCCCGGACGTGTCGCTGGGCACGATGCTCGCCGACGGCGCGGGCACCATCACCAGCGCCCCCTGGCTCTTCGCCTTCCCCGCCGGGCTGACCGTCCTGCTCACCGTCTCGATGACCTTCGTCGGCGACGGCCTGCGCGACGCCCTCGACCCCACGTCCACCACCGCCGCGGCAGGAGGCCGACGATGACCCTCGCACCCGACCGCCGCACCGGGCCCGTGGCCGGCTCCCCGGCCGGGCCCACCGAGCCCGCACCCGTCCTGTCCGTACGCGACCTGAGCGTCTCCTTCCCCTCCGAGGCCGGACCGGTGGAGGCCGTGCGCGGCATCGGCTTCGATCTGCTGCCCGGGCGCACCCTGGGCATCGTCGGCGAGTCCGGCTCGGGCAAGTCCGCCACCGCCCTCGCCGTCATGGGCCTGCTGCCGCCCACCGCGCGCCTCGGCGGCCGGATCCTGCTGGGCGGCCGCGACCTGGCGGCGATGGACGACAAGGGCCTCTCCCGGGTGCGCGGCAAGGACATCGGCATGGTCTTCCAGGACCCGATGTCCGCGCTCACGCCCATCTTCAGCGTCGGCCGGCTGCTCTCCCAGGCCCTGCGCGTGCACCGGGAACTGTCGAAGAAGGACGCGTGGGAGCAGGCGGTGGAACTGCTCGACCTGGTCGGCATCCCCGACCCGCGCGAACGCGCCAAGTCGTTCCCGCACGAGTTCTCCGGCGGCATGCGCCAACGTGTCGTCATCGCCCTGGCCATCGCCAACAAGCCCTCGGTCCTCGTCGCCGACGAGCCCACCACGGCGCTCGACGTCACCGTCCAGGCGCAGATCCTCGACGTGCTGCGCCTGGCCCAGCGCGAGACCGGCGCCGGCCTCGTCCTGATCACCCACGACCTGGGCGTGGTGGCGGGCCACGCCGACGACGTCGCCGTCATGTACGCCGGACGGATCGTCGAGCACGCGAGCGTCGACGAGCTCTTCCGCCGTCCCACGATGCCCTACACCGCCCGGCTGCTGGCCAGCATCCCCACCGTGGACAGCGGCGTCGAACGGCCCCTGATCCCGGTCGGCGGCGAGCCGCCCTCCCTGGTCGGCCTGCCCGGCGGCTGCCCCTTCGCGCCCCGCTGCGCGGTGGCCCTGGACGTGTGCCGGACCACCGAACCGGCCCTGACCGAACCGGCCCTGACCGCACCGGCCTTGACCGCACCGGGCGGGCAGCACGGACACGTCGGACACGTCGGACACGTCGCCTGCCACCGTGCGCAGGAGATCGCCGACGGAACCCTCGACCCGGCCGGGCGCGCCGCTGCCGTGCCGCCGGCCCGCGCCGGAGAGCGGACCGCGGGCGAGGTGGTCCTGCGCGTGGAGGACCTGGTCAAGACCTTCCCCGTCACCAAGGGGGCCCTCCTCAAGCGCCGGGTGGGAACCCTGCACGCGGTCAACCACGTCAGCTTCGAACTGCGCGCGGGCGAGACCCTGGGCCTGGTGGGGGAGTCCGGCAGCGGCAAGACCACCACGCTGCGCGAGGTGCTGCGGCTGCGCGCCCCCGAGGGCGGCCGCATCGAAGTGGCCGGCACCGACGTCGCCACGCTGCGGTCGGCGGCCCAGGTGCGCGAGCTGCGGCGCGACGTCCAGATCGTCCTCCAGGACCCGACGGACGCCCTGGACCCCCGCCTGACCGTCTTCGACCTGCTGGCCGAACCGCTCCAGGCCGCCGGTGCCGACCGGACGGCCATCCGGTCCCGGGTCACCCGTCTCCTGGACCTGGTGGGCCTGGACCGCACCATGGGCGACCGCTTCCCCGCCGCCCTGTCCGGCGGCCAGCGCCAGCGCGTCGGCATCGCCCGGGCCCTGGCCCGCGAGCCGAAGATCCTGGCCCTGGACGAGCCGCTGTCCGCGCTGGACGTCTCCGTGCAGGCCGAGATCATCAACCTGCTCGCCCGGCTGAAGCGCGAACTGGGCCTGGCGTACCTGCTGGTGGCCCACGACCTGGCCGTGGTGCGCTACGTCTCCGACCGCATCGCGGTGATGTACCTCGGACACATCGTCGAGTCCGGTGCCACCGAGGAGATCTTCGCCCGGCCCCGGCACCCGTACACCCAGGCCCTGCTGTCGGCGATCCCGGTGCCCGACCCGGAGCGCGAGCGCCACCGCGAGCGCATCGTCCTCGCGGGCGAGCAGCCCAGTGCCACCCGGCTGCCGGAGGGCTGTGTGTTCGTCGACCGCTGCCCGCTGTACCGGGAGGCCGACGAGAGCGTACGGACCCGCTGCCGCACCGAGCGGCCGGCGACCGTCGGCGCCCCGGACGGCTCCGACCACCAGTACGCCTGCCACGCGGTCTGACACCCGCCCTGCCCCGCCCCGCCCCCTTCTCACCGATTCCAACCAAGGACATCCCATGCGCCGGAAGCTCGCCCTGCCCCTCGCGCTCGCCGCGGCCGTCGCGGTCGCCGCCACCGCGTGCTCCTCCTCGTCCCCCGCCGGCGGACCCTCCGGCGGATCCTCCGGGCCGAACGCCACGAACGCCACGAACGCCGCCAAGGCCGCGTCCTCGGTCACCGACTACAACCCCCAGCCGTACGAGAACATCAGGGACGGCGGCACCTACACCACCGCGGGCACCTTCGACGAGCAGGGCAACCCCTTCAACGTCAACGGCACCCTGAACGCCTCGCGGATCTGGGCCTGGTACAATGCCCGCGCCATCACCTACTCGCCAACCGGCGAGGTCCAGTACAACCCGGACTACTACAGCGACGTGAAGGTCTCCGTCGAGGGCGGCGACCAGAAGGTCGTCATCACCCTCAACCCCAAGGCCGTCTTCAACGACGGCACCCCCATCGACTGGCGGGCCATCGAGGCCACCTGGAAGGCCGACAACGGCTCGGACAAGGACTACGCGGCCTCCTCCACCGACGGCTACGACCGCATCACCTCCGTCACCCGGGGCGCCGACGACAAGCAGGCGGTCATCGCCTTCAAGGGCGTCAACGCCTCCTGGTCCGCGCTGTTCACCACCTTCCTGCACCCCCAGGCCGCCACCGTCGACAACTTCAACAAGGCGTACGTCAAGACGGCCCACCCCGAATGGGGCACCGGACCGTACACCGTGGGCACCTGGGACGACCACTCCGGCAACATCACCTTCGTGCGCAACCCCAACTGGTGGGGCCGGCCGGGCAAGCTCGACAAGCGCGTCTACGTCAACCTGGAGAGCGCCGCCTCGATCAACGCCTTCAAGAACGGCGAACTCGACTACGCCCCCGTCGGGACCGCAGAGAACCTCAAGCAGGTGAAGACGGTCAAGGACGCCGAGATCCGCAGCGGCGGCAGCCCCTTCGAGTACGCGCTGTACCTCAACGCCAAGTCCCCGTTCCTCGGCGACGTCCAGGTCCGCAAGGCGGTGCAGGAGAGCATCGACCGTCCGCAGATAACGAAGATCCGGTTCCAGGGCCTCGACTACACGGAGCCGCTGCCTGGCTCGGCGGTGCTCTACAGCTTCCAGCAGGGCTACCAGGACAACGTCGCCGCTGTCCTGAAGTACGACCCGCAGGAGGCGCGGAAGACCCTGGACGCGGCCGGCTGGAAGCCCGGAGCCGACGGCATCCGCGCCAAGGACGGCAAGCAACTCGAACTCGGCTACACCCTGCTCGGCGACGACCCCATCGAGAAGGCCACCGCCGGAGCGTTCACCGCGATGCTCAAGGCCGTCGGCGTGAAGGTGAACGTCAACAAGGTCTCCGAGAACGACTTCTCCAAGGTGCTCAGCGACCGCCGCTTCGACCTGTTCATCTCCGGCAACCGCTCGACGGACCCCTTCGGCGCGCGTTACCTGTGCGACTTCTACTGCTCGGACCGCGACTCCAACATCACCGGAACCGGCACTCCCGAGCTGGACAAGGAGATCCGCGCCACCGGCGAGATCGCCGACCTCGGCCAGCAGATCGCGGCCGTCAACAAGGTCGAGCAGAAGGCCCTCCAGCAGTACGCCTTCCTGCCGCTCTACAGCGGCCCCTCCACCTACGGCATCAGGAAGGGCCTCGCCAACGTCGGTGCCACCATCTTCTACAGCCCGCTGCCCGAGACCATCGGCTGGCAGAAGTAGCACCACTGCCCCGGCGATCTCGCGGGCCGAGCGGCTGCATGATCCTTGCTGTCGTGGGTATCGTTTGAGTCAGCAGTCGTGGATCCGAAGTACCGCAGCATCGGCAGTCGGAGGACCAGGGCGATCACCTCAACCCCAGGGGTACGCACCAGCGCGTATCCCGTCCCCGACCAGGGAGCAGCACATGGCCACCGGCATCGTGAAGTGGTTCAACGCCGAGAAGGGCTTCGGTTTCATCGAGCAGGACGGCGGCGGCCCGGACGTCTTCGCCCACTACTCCAACATCGACTCGCAGGGCTTCCGTGAGCTCCAGGAGGGCCAGAAGGTGACCTTCGACGTCACCCAGGGCCAGAAGGGCCCCCAGGCCGAGCACATCCGCCCCGCCTGACGTTCGCAGCGCGACGCCCCGTACCGCTCTGGTACGGGGCGTTCGTCATGCTCAGACCTGGTCGTGCCGGTTCATGGGCTGTCGGCATGGACGTCGACCGGGATGTCGAGCGGGACGGGACGGGCGGTCATCCTCGGGCGCGCCAGGCAGACAGGCGGCGGAACCAGCGGCGGCGCAGGCCGGTGCGGGGAGGCGGCGGAAGTTCGGCCTCCATGGGGGAGGCGAAGGTGCGCAGCAGGACCTCGGGGGCTGAGCCTGGTCCACCCGGCGGCTCTGCGGGCGGCGATGGCAGCAATGCGGGCAGGTAGGCAGAGGGGGGAATCGGTGGGGGGTTCGGTGGGGGGTTCAGTGGGGGGTCCGGCAACGCGGGCGGCTGCTCGGGTCGCGGTGCGGGCTGCGGGTACCCGCGTGTGCCGAGGCGCACGGTCGTCGTGTCCCGAGGCGGCAGGGGCAGGACCGCCCCGGTCGGCATGCCGAGTGGTCGGAGTCGTACGGTCGGCCCTCCTGGAGCGGGTCGCAGGAGTGTCTCGGCCGTGGCGAGATTCGGCGGCGGTTCCAGGGCCCGGTCCGGTGAGAGCTGGTACGGGCGGTCGAGGTCGAGGACGAGCTGTGCGCGCCGCAGCGTGGCGCGGGAGATGGCGTCGGGTAGCCAGTCTCCGCGGGCGAGCTGCCGCTGCGCGGTGGTGATTCGGCGGTCGGAGAGCGATCTGAGCAGGCCCTCGGCTGTTGGCCGGTGGGCGGGGTCCTTGCTCAGGCAGGTACGGACCCAGCCGTCGAGGTCCGCGGGCAGCGAGGACAGCCGGGGCTCGCCGTGGAGCACGTTGTAGATCACGTTGACGAGGTTGTCCCCGTCGAAGGGCGACGATCCGGTCGCTGCGAAGGCCATCACGATTCCGAGGGCGAAGACGTCGGTCTCGGGCCGCACGGGCCGTCCCGTGACCTGTTCCGGGGCCAGGTAGCCCGGGGTTCCGATGATCACTCCGGTCGATGTCTGCCTGGTCGAGTCGGCCGTGATCGAGACCCCGAAGTCGATGAGTCGCGGGCCCTGCGCGGTGAGCAGGACGTTCGACGGTTTGAGATCCCGGTGCACCACGCCGGCCTCGTGCACGGAGTGCAGGGCCCTGAGGAGGCCGTACCACAGCGCGTACAGCGAGTCGGCCGGGAACGGGCCGAAGGCGTTGACGCTCTGCTGGAGGGAGAGCCCCGGGATGAAGGCCGTGGCCATCCAGACGCCGTTCTCGTCGGCCTCCGCGTCCAGGAGCGGCGCCGTGAAGTCTTCGGGGATCCGTGACACCACGGCGATCTCGCGCCGGAAGCGTTCTTGCGCCTCCGGCTCGCTCAGCAGTTCCGGGCGCAGGACTTTGACGGCCGCGGCCCGGCCCGTGGCCGAGCGCGCGAGGTACACGATCCCCATGCCGCCCGCACCGAGGCGGCCCAGCAGCCGGTAGGCACCCAGCTCCCGGCGGTCCCTGGAGGAGAGCGGCGCCAGCCCGTCGGGCATGCCGGTCCGGTCGTCGGGTTCAGCCATCGCTCCACTTCCCGAAACCGCGTCGGTCGGTGCTCCGGTGTCCGCGACCGAAGAGGATCTCCGACCTGAGCCGCCGGTCCGCCCGGCGGCGCCAGCGGGCCAGCAGGGCCTCGTTCGCACGGACCTCGGGGTGGTCGGGGCCGAGCGTCCGGCGCAGGTCCGGCAGCACCTCGTGGAAGATGCGCAGCGCGGTGCGGACGTCTCCGTCCGCACCGGTCCAGTGGGCGAGCCGGGCGCGGTTCACCAGGGCCACCTCGTCCTGTTCTCCCAGGATCCAGTCCAGGTCGTCGAGCAGCTGCCGGAAGAGGGCGATCGCCGTGCGCGGGTCGCCGGCCTCGCCGGTCCAGTGTGCGTGCTGGCTGCGTGCGAGGAGCGTCTCGCGGGCGTCCCGCCCGGCGACCCGGCTCAGGTCCGGCACCACCGCCGCGAACAGCCCGCGGGCGCCCTTGGGCGAACCCGACAGGCCGGTCCACTGGCCGAGCCGGGCCCGGCCGATCAGTGTGTGCAGGTCGTCGGCGCCGAGCAGCCAGTAGAGGTCGGGGACGAGGGAGTCGAGCAGGCGGACGGCCTGCCGGGTCTGGCCGGTCCGTCCCGTCCACTGGGCTTGGTTGATCCGCCCGACCAGCGTGTCGCGATCCTCCGCTCCGAAGACCCGGTGCAGGTCCGTCACCAGGAGGTCGGTGAGCCGAGCGGCGGAGCCGGTGTCGCCGGAGACCCCTATCCAGTGGGCCAGCCGGCCCCGGCCCAGTAGTGTCTCGCGGTCGTCCGGGCCGAGGGCGCGGACCAGATCGGTGACCACCTCGCCGGTGAGGCGCGCCGCCTCCACCGGCTGCCCGGCCTCCCCGGTCCAGTGGGCGAGCTGGGCACGGCCGACGAGCGTCACCCGGTTGTCGACGCCGAGCACCCGGGTCAACGCGCCCACCGCCGCCGTGGACAGGTCCAGCGCCTCGCGGACCTGGCCGGCGGCGCCCAGCCACTGGGCGTACTCGATTCGCCCGGCCAGGGTGTCCGGATCGTCGGAGCCCAGGATCTGTGTCATCTCGTCGAGGACGTTGCCCAGCTCCGAGGCGGCGGACCGCGCGTGGCCGCCCTGGCCGAGTCGCCGCCCGGCCTGCACGAGGGATTGGAAGCGCTGCCTTTCGGTGACCGGCCCTTGGCCTTCCGTGACCGGTCCGCGGCGGCTGTCGGCGGCTTCGCCCGGGCCCACCCGAGTGGGGCGTCTGGTCCGCGGGCGGCTGAGGATCAGATTGGCGGCGGTGTCGGTGCCGCACTGCTCCGGTTCCGGCCACCCCCGCGAGCGCAGCGCGAGTCTCAGGTGGGGAAAGAGCGCGCCCAGCGACACTCCCTCGGGACCGGCGTCGTCGACCCCGTTGCGCAGCGCGCGCAGCAACTCGCCGGTGAAGGCGGTGTGCCGTTTGCCCTCCTCGAAGCGGGAGGGCGAGTTGGGCGGCGACGAGACCAGCGTGTACGCGCCGGCGATCTCCAACTGTTCGGCCACCGGCGGGGTGCCCCCGGACAGCCCGCCCGCGACCGCGCGGCCGGAGAAGCAGCAGTCGAGGATGAGTACCCGCACGCGTGCCGGACTGGCCTGGAAGGCTTCCCGGATGACATCGAGCGGGCAGGCCGTCAGGGACGGCATGCTCTGGTCGGTCTCGGTGAGTGCGAGGTAGAGCTCCCCCTTCTTGGACCCGATCAGGCCGTGGCCGGAGTAGTAGACCAGGAGCACGTCCTCGGCGGCTGCCGCCGCGTTCAGCAGCGGCAGCCCGAGGTCCCTCGGCTGTCGCGGGTCCAGCACGGTGATGCTGCGCTCGGGTGCGAACGCGCCCGGTTGTCCTTCGATCAGGACATCCCGGAAGTCCAGCACGTTGTTCGTGATCGACGGTACGTCCGCAGGCCCGCCCTGGTGCGAGTAGTGCGCGGTGCCGATCAGCACGGCCCACGAGCGAGAGGCGTCGGGAAGCCGGAACACGGTCAGTCCGAGACGTCGTCGGTCCGCCGGCCGGAGTGCAGGGCGGCCTTGAGCACCGACTCCACATCGGCACGCGCGACGTGCTCGGCCGTCACCTCGGTGCGGGTACCGTCCGGATTCACGGTCTTGAGCTTGATGCTGCTGGTGCGGGGCTGGCTCAGGTACACCTTGAGCGAGGCGGCGAGAGTGGTGAGCGTGCCGCCCGCCCCCAACGCCACGACGAGGGTGTCGGACCAGGACCCGAGCTCGCCCGGACCGGGCGTCGCCGCCGCGACGCGAACCCGGCCGCGGAACGCCGGCTCGTCGGCCAGCCAGTCGCGCAGGTCGAGGACAGCATCGGGGCCTCCTGCTTCCACCGCAAACCAGGATTCCACCACAGCGATTCCCCCTAGGATCGAACCGACGCGAGTGCTCCGCATCCTTATAGGACGGCAGCAGGGCGCGCCCTGTTCCCCTTGCGACCAAAACGTTATGACTGACCGTCAGAAGATCGCCATGGGATCGGCGCAGCAGGCGACGGCGGCGGGCATCGAGCTTGGGCAGCAGGCGGGCGGGAAGACCTCCCAGCCCGCGTACGACATCACCCGTCGAAACCGTCCACGCCTGCTACGTACTGGCGGGCAGCACACCAGTGCTCGTGCACAACGGCAGTTGCCCCATCGGATTCACGGGGCTGGGCGGAGGCGGGTTCCAGCCGCCGGCCGGCCTCCGAGTGTTCCGTCGTCCTGCACCGCATGGCCGACCTCGCGATCACGCGCGCCGCCGCAGCCCGGGGCCGGCCGGGGGTGTGGCCGGCCCCGGGGCGCTCAGTGGCAGACGAGCTTGTTGCGTGCGAGCTCCTGGACGGTGCCGGGGGAGACCGGCGTGTCGCAGGAGACGGTGCCCTCGATCTCGGCGTCGAAGGTGCTGTAGGTGGGGTGGGAGCCGAAGGCGTAGGCCCAGTACCCGTCGCCGGGGTCGCTGCTCGGGGGGTAGCGGGGGAGGCAGACGTACGCGTCGGCTTTGCCCTGGACGCGGTTTGTGCCCTTGAACACCGCGTAGTCGCCGGGGCGGGAGAAGTTCAGTGTGACCTTCTGGGACCACGTGCTGGTGCTGGACTTGGTGTTCTGGACGGAGAACCCGACCTTGATGGAGACCTTGGCGAAGAACGCGCCCACCTCCGAGTTGATCTCGGTCGAGGCGTTGAACGTGGTGCTGACGTTCTGGACCTCGGTCACGGTGGTCTCGATGGAGCCGGTGGTGCCGGGGGCGATGGTGATGCCCTTCCAGTGCGTGAGCACCGGGTCGACGACGGCGGTCGAGACCTCGTACAGCCCGTACCGGTCCACGCGGGGGTCGCACGGGCCGCCCGGTTCGGCCGCGTGGGCCGTGCCGGCGCCGAAGGCCGAAGCCGCCACGGTCAGGACGGCGAGCGCGGCGGGTAAGGACAGCCGCCGCAGGAAGGTGTTCGCCAAGAGGACTCCTCGGGGAGGGGAGGCGCCAGGCGGTCACACCGCCGACACCTGGCATGCATTTGTCAGATCATGCCCCGATCGCCTCCACCGCACACTCACAACTCCCAACTCCCCCGTACAAAAAGAAGGTTGGCCGTGCACGCAGCCTGTGGCGTCGCCGTTCGTGCAGGCGGTGGGGCGAGCCGCGCGCAGGGCGGTGCGGGCCGGGTCGACGCCGCTGGTCGTGGGCGTGTCATCAGGCAGCCTTTCCGAACCGGTCGCACCAGGTGTTGAGGAGCTCCCCGTCCTCGCCGGTCAGCGCGGCTACCGGCCGGGCGGGACGGGCGTGCTCGCGCACTCGCCGCTACACCTCGTCGGCCCCGGTGTCAGCCGGCGAGGCCCTGACCTGCACACCTCCGGTTGTCCCACTCCGTGTCAGGCGATCCCAGTCTCAGAGTCGTGCCGGCTCCTCATGGGTCGGCGTTCAGCCGGCAGTGCTCGGCCGAACCGTGCGGATCAGAGTCTCGGCGGCGGACTTGTCCCCGGCCATTCGGCCTGCTTGGGCTACGCCTGCTCGTAGGCCTCGGAAAGAATGCCCGTCAAGGCGTGGGCGATCTCCGCACGCAGTTCCTCATGCTGCGGACCCAAACGGTGTTTCGGGGCAGTCCGCTCATCTCCGTAACACCACACCGGGCTGTGGAGAAGGCGCGGCGGCTCCCACTCGTAGCGCGGGTGAATGTGACCGTGGAGGTGCTCCCACGAGTTCCCGAGCACCTCGTAGTTCAGCCGACGGAAGGCCTGGTCCCGCCTGCCACACGAAGCCTCGACAGCCTCCCCCAGGAGAGAAAGGTCGAGCAGGAAGCGGGACCGCTCGTCCCGGGGCAGATCCGTCAGGTGGTTCGCAGTGCCCGCGTACAGCAGCAGGCAGTACCCGGGAAGGTGCTGCGTGTCGCCGATCACAGCCCAGCCGGTCCGCATCCGGGCCAGCACCGTGGGGTTCTCAGCACGCTCGGCCGCAGCGATCCGATCTTCTTTCCAATCTTTCATGTCCCATAGATACCAGGTCACTTGGCTGCTCGGCGGGGCGTAGAGGCGCCGGTCGGCGGGCGGCCAGGACGACTGATATTCCATCACTTCGAGACATGCCGCCGCGGCGCCCGAGATGCGCACCGGACAGCGCGTCCGGCCTGCGTCCCGTGCGCGCCGGCGAGAGGGAAACCGCGAGCGTGGGCGGAGCGCCGCTGTCTACTTGTCACTTCGTCGCAGCCTCGGGCAGGCGGGCCCGATACTGTGGTTCAGGGGGTCGCTTGAATCGCGAGGCCCCGGAATCGGGAAGTGTTCTTCGCGTGCAGGCGAAATTCAAAGCCTTGGCCGTCGCGACGTCTTCGGTGGCCGCGCTCGGGGCGGGCATGGGGACGGCGCACGCTTCCACAGCGCCGTCCGCAGCAGTCGATCCGATCGGCTTCCACGCCGGCACCACCACTCCGGTCACCACCGCCGCACCCGCGGGCAGCAGCCGCTCCGGCGCCGTCGGCGATCCACAGATCCCGAACACCGCCCGGACGGGCTCCTCCCGCTGCTCGGCCCAGCCGTCCGCGCCCAGCCCGCGCAGCACCTTCAGCGGATCGGCCATCGCAGCGGGGGACAGCGCCTCACCGAACACCCCGTGGTGGCCGCCGAGGATCTGCGCGAGCTGGTGCGCCACGGACTTCCACGGCCGCTCGACTGACGGCCGCCCCAGCCCGGTGAGGATCTGCGGCAACGACCAGTGGCTCGCCACCTGGTGAGGAATCCACTCGTCATGAATCCAGCTCGCCTGTGCCGGATACCACGGATCGGCCAGTAGGTCCGCTCCGCCCATGCGGAGGTGGACCGGCGGGGCGGCCGGCGACTCCGGCTCGTTCTCAATCGGATGACATGACTCCGGACTCTCGGTTGCGTGACAGATCCTCTCGGTCGCAGCGCTTCCTCAGGGCCCGGTCGAGAGGCGCTCGCAGGGCGGGCGAGGTCAGTTCCAGGTCACGGTTGTCTCGGCCGTCGAGCATGTGGTCGAGCCAGCGTTCGTACCAGGCCAGGAAGTCGGTGGCCGATGAGACGTTGGGGCCCCAGAAGCCGTCGGCGTTTCCGGTGACGACGCGGCTGGCCAGGGTACCGGTGATACCGAGAAGCACCAGGTCGGTGCACCCTGCCTCGATGATGTGCAGGAAAAGGTCACTTCGGTGAGACGGACCGTCGGCGAACGTGAACCCCCGAGGGCGGCCGGGCTCACCTTGCGGGTCCATCGTGAACAGCCGACATGACTGCAACGGCAGCAGGCCGTAGAAAGGCGATGCTCCGCCCCCGCCCAGTGTGGTCAGGAAGCCCCGGTAGGGATCAGGCAGTTCGATGTGGTGATCGGCCTCGAACTCGTCGACCTTCGCGTCCGGCAACGGGGGTTCGAGACGGAACCCGTGCTTCTCTTCACCGAAGGAATGGCTTCGCAGCGCGGCATAGGGCGCCTTGGCCAGCTTGCGTCGGATGCGGGCGATCCGGGAGTCCATGCGAACTCTTCTCTCTGTCCTCCCGCAAACTACCTGCTCACCGGCAGAGATGTCACCAGTGTGATCAGCTGCCCGTAAGCCAGTTGTGCCCGGCGTCATGCGCTGGGACCCTCCCCAAGTGACCAACACGAGCACGGAACTGCGATCCGAGGCCGGATGGGACGGCCCCTACTACCGCGTCCGAACCGATGGCTTCGAGGCTTCCTTCCTCCCGAACCCCGATGAGGCACTCGACGAGGTCTGCAACGTCGATACCGAGGTCCGCCTCCCCGACGGCTCACGCTGGAGCGCAACGATCTTCACCGTCGCCGAGGTCAGCCGGTTGATGAAGAGATGGGAGGAGACAGGAGAAGCGGCAGGTGGACAGAGCTTCTGGTGCTCGGACGGGCTGATCGTTCGAGATCCCGGCATCCGGGAGATGGTGACCGTGATCACCGAGCTGCTTGCTTCGGGAGAGTTCGAAGGGGCCTTCCATCACCTGGATGACTCGGTGTGAGCTCTTGTCCAGTCTCATTAGATCTTGCAGGGGCGGGGCCGTTGACCTGCGGGGTGACAGGCTGACCGGCGACTTCCTGATGGAGTAACAAGGCGTTGTGGAAGACCCGAAGGTGGTGCTGATGACGTGTCTCATCGATCACGGCAGAGGTGATGCCGCTTGAGTAGGGCGTTGTCAGGATGGCGAGACGCTTGACGCCCGGTCTCGCACTGAAGATGGCAGTTTCCTGATCAGAGCCCGTAGCAGCGGAGGTGCTCAGGAAGGATGACGCCACTGAAGCTGCCGACGGGCAGTCGACCAAACGATCTCGAACTCATCGGCCAACAGCCACTGCGGGTCGTGCCCCTCCCACTGGGAGATGGGCAGTTCCGCAGTCAGACCGTAAACACTCTCGTATTCTCCGCCAGCAACGCTCATACCTGGGCCGGCTTCGCCCAGGACCGCTGGGCTGACTACCTCGCGGCCAGCCGGGAGGACGGATAAGCCCGAGATCGATCGGTGGGCCTCGTCCGGCCCTGGCTGCTTCAGATTTCGACGCGCCGTTGCCACCACGGCAGGTGCCGCGGGGCGAACGGGTCGTTGACTGTTCTACGGAGGATGCGGTCGTCTACGGGGGCCGGCGCGGCTCGCAGTTCTCGTCGAGCCCGGGACCGCAAGTCTTAGGCCGCCTCCTCAAGCAGCGTGCGGATATGCTCGGTTGGAACATCCGAATACCCGTAGTGCCATTCTTCAGCACTACGGGGTCGGCCAGCCCGCCCCGGTCGGCATGCGCGGCCTTGGCGTCGCGGTCTGGAGGCAGCCAAGCGACTGAATTGACGGGCCCTTACGAAGGATCGAGGCGAGTAGAACCCTCGGCGGCTCCCGTGGAAGCTGGTTTCCAGGGGAGCCGCCGGGATTTTCAATTAGTCGCCGATGAATACGAGACTTCTATGAGGCTTAGTGCGCGCTAGCTCGCACAGGCGAATCAGGTCTCGGATGGAACCGTCATCGACACCCATGGCTGCAATGAATTCAGAGCCTTCATGCAGCTCGCTAATTAGGAATCCGCACTGGAGATAGTTCAGAGTCGTGTCGCCGTACGGGTCCAGGGATGCCAGCGTTGGGAATTCCTTCGAATCTACCCCCTTCATTACCGGGTTGAAGCTGCTTGGTGGCACGAACATCTCTACGATGCGGCCATCCTGCTCCAGTACTCTTACTCTGAACACAATTCACCTTACCTGGGCCCGCATGTCTATGCCGGCAACGCTATCATCACGGAAGCCCGGGATGCATGGTTATGAGATCGCCAAATTCCAGGAAGTCGTTATCGTAAGTCTCCCTCCTTGCTGTCCTGATGATTGTGTAGAACTGCGTTTTGATGCCGTTCTGGTCTACGCCGATAACCCTGCCGGCATCAATCACGTATTGGATCCGTCCAGTGTTCGGCTGGAAGAGTCCTGCTTGTCCATCGGAGCCGCGGGCCAGTGCGTTGAGGTCTTCGCCGTCGCTGAAGATCGACTTGCCTGCTGCGGCCAGCCCGCCATTTGTCGTATGGCGAGGGGTCACGTGGACTTCAATCCGATAAGCATCCTCCTCCTTGCATAGGCCGAAGGAATTATGCACCAATACGGGAGTGCTTCCGGCGAGCACGTAGTAGGTGTGGATGTTGCTGATCGTGAGGTTGTAGGCAGGCTGAAGCGTCGACCAGTGTCGGACTCCAGCGATTCTGACCGCTTGGCCTTCGGGGGTGCGGACGGTGTCATCAGTTGTCAGGGCAACGGCGTCACGCCAGGCATGCGCGTTTTCTGACCAGTACGGGTGGTGATCAGTTGAGGTAATGGTTGCGGTGGACCCGTCCTTCGCCGCCAAGATGAGGTCGGTGAAGTCACGATCGTCGGGGGTGTAGATGGTGGCTTCGACACGCTGCGCACCGGTGGTGCCGGTTTCCGGGTCAGTGGCCGTCACCGAGTCACCGGCCCGGATCTGCTCGATCGGCCGACTTGTGCCGTCGGCCATGAGGACGTTGGTACCGGCCGGGAAGCTGTTGCCGCCTGTACACGCCTTGCGGAAGGCCGCCGCGAGGTTGGCCTCGCCCTCCGCCTGCAGCACCAAGGCCCGGTCGATGTTCCGGTCCTGCCGCAGAGCCTCAAGCGCCGCGTCGGTGCCGATGCCGTCCTTCAGGGTGTTGCGGAACCTGGCGACGGCTTCGGCGGTGGCGGTCACCTTGGCGAGGGCCGCCTTGCTGTAGCCGTCGAGTGAGGCCTGAACGGCGAGTTTGGCGTCTTCGATACCGATGCCGGTGGTGAGCGCGTAGCGGAACGCGACGACGGCCTTGACGCTCTTGGCCAGGACGGGGATGAACGGGGCGGCGTTGGCTGCGGCGAGGGCGCAGGACTTGTTGAAGTCGGGGTCGTTGTAGCACTTGACGAAGTCGTCGACGAACATGTCGTACAGGATTTTGCCGGTGTCCACCGTCGGCCGGTACTTCTTGACGTACTCGGCGTAGGTCACATCGACGGTCTGCGGGTACTGGACCTCCAGCGGGGAGCTGTTGAGGAGGACCGTGTTCCAGACGGTGTACTTGCCGCGGCAGGCGGCGATCGTGAGGTTCGGTTCGGGGCAGGTCTTCAGGATGTAGTCGGTGGTGCCGGTGGCCTTGACCGTGAGGGTGACGGTACAGACCGGCTTTCCTGCCGCATCGTTGCGCCAGACCGTGGTGTCCAGGGGTTTCAGCACATGGCCGTAGGCCGACAGCATCATGTCACCCGCTTCGCAGCGGTCCAGGTTGTCCTTGACGATCTCCGTGTTCGGATCACCCTGAGGAACGGCGTCGATGAAGGAGATCCGGCCCTGGTCGTCGACGGAGGCGGTTGCGTTCTGCAGCTTCCCGTCGGTGCTTTCGTCCTGCTGCTTCGTGAAGACGGCGGCCAGGGCCTCGTCGGCTGCCGTCTTCGCCTCGTCCCTGCTCTTGGCAGCGGCGGCGGCGGAGGCCTTCGCCTGGTCGGAGGCGGTCTTGGCGTCGGCCGCGTACTTGCTTGCCTGGGCGGCGTAGCCGGTGGCCATGGCCGCGGAGACGCCGGCGTTGCGGGCCGCCGTGTTGGCGGTGGCCGCCGATGCCTGGGCCTGCTTGGCGGACTGGGCGGCCTGCGCCGCCGAGGCCTGGGCGGACTGGGCGGACTGGGCGGCCTGGGTGGCGAAGCCCTGGGCCTGCTGGGCGGACTGGCTGGCCTGGTTGGCGTACCTCTTCGCCTCGTCGGAGGCGCCGCGGGCGTCGGCGTAGGACTGGGCGGCCTGGGCGGCGTACTGGCGGGCCTGGGCGACGGAACCGTCGATGGTGGCGAGGTAGGACGCGACGGTGGCCACGTGGGTGGCGGTCATCGCGTCGCGCTGCTGGGCCGTGAACAGGCCCGACTGCAGGAACGGCACCAGGCGGTCGGCCGGGCCTGACAGGACGGCCTGGGCGGCTGCCTTGACCTCAGGGCCGCCGTTGGCGAGGGCCTGGCTGACGAGGACGCGGTTGTCGTCGTCGCGGGCCTTGTACTGGCCGGTGGCCAGGAAGGCGCGGACGTCGTCGATGGTGCCGTCGAGGGCCTTGCCGGCGGCTTCCTTCACACCCGGTCCGCCGGCAGCCATGATCTGGGACAGCCGGACGCGGTCGTCGTCGTCCTTGCCCGGGTACTGGCCGGTGGCCAGGAACGCCCGGACCTGGTCGGAGGTTCCGACGGTCGCGGTCTCGGCGGCGAGGCGCTTCTCCAGCTTGCCGGGGGACTTGGCGATCGCCATGACGCTGGTGCGGTCGTCGTAGTCGCGGGCGGTCGTCAGACCGCTGCTCAGGAATTCCTGGACGGCGTTGTCGTCGCCCTCCAGCGCGCTCTGGGCGGCGGCCTTCGTCCACGGGCCGGCGGAGTCCAGCAGCCGCAGCGCGGCCTGGCGGCCCTTCAGCACGGCGGTCTTCGTATCGGCCCCGGCCGCGGTGGCGTCCTTGATGAGCTGCTCGGTGTCGGCGGCGAGCTGGGTTGCCTTCCCGGACTCCCAGGCTGCGGTCTTCGCCTTGAGGTCGGCGGCGCGGGAGGCCTCGTCGGCCTTGCCCATCTCCTCGGCCTGCTGGGCGTCGAGGCGTTCCTGGTCGCTGGCGCGGGCGATGCCGGTGACGTTGTGGGCCTGCTTGGCGGAGTTTGCCGCCGAGTTGGCGTAGGAGTCGGCCGAGTCGGCGGCCGACTTCGCGACGTCGGCCGCGTTCGACGCGTCGCCGGCGTGCTTGGCCGCCTCCTCGGCTGCCGTGGCCGCCGCTTCGGCGTGCGCGGCTGCGTCGTTGGCGGCCCGTTGGGCGTCGCCGGCTGCTGCGGCGGCCTGGTTCGCGATCGCGACGGTGGCCTTCGCCGCGCGGGTGGCCTCGGCGGCGGCGCTCCTGGCGCGGGCGGCGGCCTGACGGGCCCGGGCGGCGTCCGCGCTGGCCACGCCGGAGTAGCCGGCGGCCTCTGCGGCGGCGTCGGCGGCGGCCTGGGCGTTGACACCCGAGGCGGCAGCGGCCAGCGCGGCGAGTCCGGCCTGTGATGCGGCCCGGCCGGCCCACGCGCTGGCCTCACCCGCGGTGCGGGCGTCGACGGCCGCGTTGCGGGCGGTGACGGCGGCATTGCGAGCCGTGTCCGCCTGGCCAGCGTCACCGGCGGCGCCGGCAGCGGCGGCCAGCGCCCTGGCCGCCGCGTTGCCGGCCTTCGTCGCGGCCGACGCGGCACCGGCCGCGGCGTTGGCGGCCTGCCGGGAGGCCTCGTTGGCGGCCTTCGCCGCCTTCGAGGCGGTCTGGGCGGCGTTCGCGGCCCGGGTCGCCGCGTCCGCGGCGCGGCCGGCGGCGTTGGACGCCTGTCCGGCGGAGCCCTGGGCGGCCTTGGTCTCGTTGGCGGCCCGTTCGGAGGCCTCCTTTGCCAGCTTGGTGGCGTCCAGCGCCTTGCCCGCCGCGTCCTGGGCGGTCTGGGCCTGCTGCCCGGCCTGGTCGGAGGCGTTCTTCGTCAGGTCGGCGAGCTGGGAGACCGTCAGGGTCTCCTGGTCGTGGGCGGCGGCCGTCTGGTAGCCGTACTGGAGGAACAGCTGGACGTCGTCCATCGAGCCGTCCAGCGCGGCGCCGGCGGCCTTCTTCACCTCCGAACCGCCGGAGGCCATCAGCTGGGAGAGGTGGACGCGGTCGTCGTCGTCGCGGGCCTTGAACTGACCCTCGTTGAGGAACCGGTTGACGTCGGCGATGGTGCCGTCCAGCGCCTTGCCGGCGGCGTCCTTCACCCCGGGGCCGCCGGTGGCCATGATCTGCGACAGCCGGACCCGCTGGTCGTCATCGAAGTTCTTCTGGGCGCCCTCGTCGAGGAAGGCTTTCAGATCGGCCGCCGAGCCCTTGAGCGCGGCCGTTCCCGCTTCGCGCAGTCCGGGGCCGGACTTCGCGATGAGCGTTTCGATCTGCGCCCGCATGTCCTGGTCGGCCGCTGCGGCCTGACCGGTCGCCAGGAACGCCTTCAGGTCGTCGGCGGAGCCGGTCAGCGCGGTCTCGGCGGCGTGGCGCACGACGGGCCCGCCGGCCTGCCAAGCGGCTACCGCCGCGACCCGGTCCGCGTTCGGCCCGGTCGCCGGCGGTATGTCCGCCGCCGCAGCGGGGACGGTGAGCAGGCCTGTCAGCAGGCCTCCGACCACGAGCCCGGCCGCGAGGCGCGACCTTGTGGCCCGTGGGGTCAATGACACCCTCATCGGAATTCGCAATCCCATTCTGTTGTCGGGCACCGAAGTGCCGTACGACCGCCGACGATCCGCCGACAGCTCTGAAAATCACTCACGACCACACGCCGAGGCACGGCGCGCACACGACACGACCCGCCGCCCCGCAGAGGCAGACAGGGCGGCGGGTCGTGTCGTGTGCGGTGTGTCCCGCGCCCGGCGGTCCCGCCGGAACAGCGCGGCGTGACCGGGACGGAGGGCGGAGTCAGCTGGTGCTGGTGGCGGTGATCGCCGTGACGCCGACCGCCCCGCCGGGGACGTCGCCCCAGGTGGTCCAGCGGCCGACGTTGTAGTCGGCGTCGATGCCGTAGACCTTGTCGTCCTCGTTGACCGCGTAGACGTGGACGACGTCGTTGGAGGTGGTGCTGGTGATGGCCTTCAGACGGTTGTCACTGATCTTGGTCCACTGGGGGTCCCAGAAGCCGGTGTCGTAGTGCCCGCTGGTGCTGTAGAACGCATCGGCGCCGGCGATCGCGAGGTCGATGGTGTGGCCGTGGGTGCTGGCGCTGATGGCCTTCACATTGGGCAGGCTGCCGGGCAGGTCGACCCAGTCGGTCCAGCGGCCGGCGGTGTAGTCGGCGGAGCGTGTGTAGACCTTGTCGTCCTCGTTGATGGCGAAGATGTAGGTGGTGTTGTCGTAGAAGGCGCTGGTGACGGCCTTGAGGTGGTTGTCGCCGATCTTGTCCCACTGCGGCCGCCAGGTGCCGGCGTTGTAGTCGCCGGTGGTGGCGTAGAGCGAGCCGTCGCCGCCGACGATCACGAGGTCGACGAGGTTGCCGCGGGCGGTGGCCGAGATGTCCTTGACATCGGCGGCACCGCCGGGGACCTCGCTCCACTTGCCCCAGCTGCCGCCGACCTTGCCGTCCCGGCCGTAGACGTGACCGTCGCCCGCGACCGCGTAGACGTGGACAGTGTCCCCGATCGCCACGCTGTCGACCTTGAGGAGCTGGCTGTTGCCCATCGGGGTCCAGGTACGGGTCCAACGGCCGACGTTGTAGTCGGCGATCGACTCCGACAGCGTGTTGTCGGAACCGATGATCTGCACGTGCGTACCGGCCTGCACGTCCGCGGTACGGAACCGCAGCTCCTTCACCCACCCACCGACGTCGTCGACGCGGGTGGAGGTGGCTCCGGTGCGGGTCTCGGTGGCGGGGGTGCCCAGGCAGCCGCCCTGCCAGGAGAGGGAGGCGACGGCGGCGATCTCCGCCGTGCCGTTCGCCTCGCGCAGCAGCGGCGCTCCGGCGTCGCCCTGGCAGACCGGCGCCTGGCCGGCGGCCGGGGCCGTTTCGGCGGTGGTGGTGGCCACGGCGCCGACGGTGTGGGTGGTGGTGTGGACCTTGAAGGGCGCCCACTCGGTGGCGGTGCGGCCGTAGCCGGGCACGCGCAGGCTCTCCCCGGCCGCCGGGGCACCGGTGGCCAGGGCCGCCGGGGTGACGCCGTCGATCGGGCTGGCCAGGCGGGCCATCACCAGGTCACGGTCGCCGCGTGCCACGAGTTCGGCGATGCCGACGCTCTGGCCGCCGATGGTGGCCGTGCTCGCGGTCTTGGGGGCACCCTCGGCGGGGCTGTCGCCGAAGCAGCTGGCCGCGGTGAGCACCCAGTTGCGGTCGACCAGGGTCGCCGTGCAGGAACGCGCGTCGGCACGACCGGACTGCCCGAACGTCACCGTGCCGACGGCAGGGAAGTCGCCGGAGGCGGTGGGCGCGGCCGGTCCGTCGACCGAGGTGAGCTCCAGCAGGGTGGTGGCTTCCCCGACGCTCTCGCCGACCGGCGTCCAGACGTTCTTGGGGACGTCGAAGCTGGTGACGTTGCCTGCGGTGTTCAGCGTGGCCTTGACACTGTGGTCGTCGCCCCGGATGTCGTAGACCTTCGGGATCTCCACCGCCAGGTAGCCGGTCGGCCCGGTGATCCGGAAGCAGACCTCGCTCGGGTTGGCCGCTCGGCTGAGCACGTGCACCAGACCGGGACCCGACGCGCAGTCGGCGAGGACGATGTGCCCGTCACCGGACTTCAGGGTGATGTTCCGGTCGGTGTAGACCTTCGCCGCGTCCGGGTAGGCGAAGCCCTCCACGGTGCTCGGCGGGGCGGCATCGGCGGCTGTCGCGGGTATCGGGGCGGCCAGCACGGGTATTGCCAGGGCCGCGCCAAGAGGCCAGGCCAGTCTGCGAACGGTACGCACAGGTGCTCCAGAAAGATAGGTGCGCCCGGGAGCGACCAGCACCCCCGAGCTGGCAAAGAAGAGATCAAGTTGACGCTATCGGCCGGAAAACCGGCACGTCAAAGTACTTGCCGGCACCCGGTTAGCCGCTGACCCGCAGTCAAGCACCGTACGGGAAAACATGACTGAACGACCCAGAATCTGACATTCTGAATATGGACATTAAGGATGAATGAGAAGATGAGAGGGGCGACACCTGACCATTACGGTTCGATGACGTTTCCTCCTCAACGGTCATGGCAGACCCCTCCAGCTGCCGCCCCGACGAATTTCCGGCCAGGGCAAGAGCCGTGGAGCGCAGACGACTTGGCAACTGCCGGCGATACCGATCGACGCGGACGTGCCGGACTGGGCCCATCCGCAACCACATCCGCATCCGCCGCACGGCCGATCCGGCCCGCCACCACACCGCCGACGGCTGCAGTGTCCTGGTGTTCTGTGGCAGCAAGCGCTCCGTGCGCACCACCACCCTCGCCCTGGCCCACTGCCGCGGCGTCGACACCACTGGTGCGGATCCGAACGGCAGCGACTTGGTGGAGCGTCTGTGCACCAAGGCCGGTGTCCGCCTCCACTGCCGTGACTGGCCCCACAAGCGTGACGCCGAACAGGCCTTCGGCACCCGCGAGGCGGACGTCCTCATCACCACCCTCGCCACCCGCCTGGAGGATTGGCAGCCGGCCGCATCTGCGGGCCTTGACCGCCGTCCCCGTCCCCGTCCCCGTCCCGGACTCTTCCGGGACGGGGCCGACCGATTTCGTGGGTCCGCACCATCTGGTAGCACACTGTCCAGGCCGGGCGAGTTGGAACAAGTCAATTCCCTTCCTGTATGCGCCAGTACCCCATTAGTGGGGCGCCGGTCTACGGGAAGCGGGTCCTCACCAGACGATCTGTGCCGGTGTGGCGAGGGGATGGACACAGGTCTGGCGGCGCGGACTCGAAAGGCGGCTGAGCCTGGTCGCGGCTGCGGGCCTGCCCGCCTGGGGGCGGCCCGCTGACGGTGCGACAGCGGCTGTGGGACGGTGGAGGCGTGGCGTGAGTGGTTCAGGTGGCTCGGCCCAGGACTCAACGCCATGCTGCCTCGCGAGGAGACGGCCGCGGTGGAGAGGTTGAACGGGCAGCGAGTCTCCGACTCGTAGAGGTCCAGGGTGGGGGCCGCCAGCATTGCTGACGAACCTTGGCGAACGGCATCACCTCAACCCGACTGGATTGGAAAACTCCCGAACCATGCCTCAGCTGCACCGCTTCGACAACGACAGCAAGATCGGCGACATCTCCAACGAACAGCTCCAGTTCCTCAACGACCACCTCGCGAATGACAGGGACACGGAGTTTTATGTCGACTACGACATCCTCAGATCCCTCGCCGCGTACGGGGCCGACCCGATGCTCATCGGCATGCTGGAGAATTCCCTCGGTCACCAGTACTGGATGAAGTTCACCTGGAGCACCGACGGCACCCACCAGCCGTGGATCCAGGTGGTGCCTGCCCGGCCCGGCCGCAGGGGCGGCCGGGCCTGACGCGGGTCCGCGACCAGCCAGCGGCGCGTGCTTCGAGGTAGGCGGTCCAGTCGCTGGCTGCGCGGCGCCGCCACTTCTTGGTGGTGCCGACAAGAAGGCCGAGCAGCGGCGCGAGCTCACACCGCAGCCCGGACGGTAGCGGCAGGCTCACCCCGACCGGGCGCAGTCGGCCGTCGGCGTCGGGTCAGGCGAGGACGGTGGCCTGCCGACCGGGGTCGGCGGCCGCGGTGATGCAGGTGATCGCGGCCTCGGTGGCGTGCCGGCGGCGCCACTTCGTCCAGCCGGAGCCGCACCGCGGAAGATCAACGCCCCCCAACGGGCTCGGCGACGACGCCTTGTGCACAGTGGGTCACCGACCATATAGCTGCCGCCGTGATCGGGCCGGTCGTTCCTTTTCCGGTGCGTGGTCGGCCGGTCCCGTGCGGGCCCGTGCGGGCCGTGGTGTCGGGTGGGGGCGGGGTGTCAGCCGAGGGTGAGGCGTTTGTTGAGGGCCTCGCCCGAGGGCAGGGGGTCGATGAAGTTGTGCAGGAACGTGAGCATCGCGTCGGTGTCCAGGTCTTGGCAGGCGGTGTCCATCGCGGCGTAGAGGGATTCCTCGATCCCGGCGACGGCGGTGGCCAGGCGTTCGCCTTCGGGGGTGAGGCTGAGCTGGAGGTAGCGGCGGTCCGCGGTGTCGGTGCGGCGTTCGACCAGTCCGGCCGCGACGACGCGTTCGAGGAGCCGGCTGGGGTTGGTGCCGCTTTCGCACACCAGGAGCTGCCCGAGCCCGTTGAGGCTCAAGGTGCCGTGCTGCTGGAGCAGGCGCAGCACCTCGGCCTGTGACGGGGTGATGCCGTGCGGTTTGAGGGCCTGGATCAGCAGTCGGTTGCCCTCGCGCTGGGCCGCCAGGATCGCGAACCGCAGGTGTTCGGCCTTACGCATCGGCGTCCTGCCGGGTGGTCGGCAGGGTGGCGAGGAAGCCGTTGACCGCGGCGGCGTAGGTGACCGGGTGGGAGAAGCGGAACATGTGGCCGGTGCGCGGCAGCACGACCTCCCGGGCGTCGGGGATGCCCGCGAGCATGACCTTGGAGGCGTTCTCGCCGATCAGCACGTCGTGGGAGGGGGTCAGGATCAGGGTCGGGACCTGGACCCGGTCCAGCGCGTCGGTGTAGTCGGCGGTGAGGACGGCCCGCAGGCGGGCGCCGAAGGAGGTGGCGGGGGTGTTGGCGAGGAACAGTTCGCGGCTGCGCGCCTGGCTCCAGGGCGTCTGGCCCTCGCCGTCGTACGGGGAGGTGAGGCGGTGGGCGTGGGCGCGCAGCGTCAGCTGCTGGTAGAGCGGTCCGCGGGCCCTGCCGATCGCTTGCATCAGGGCCTTCCACGGCTTCGAGTCGACCGGGTTGGCCGCGAAGCCGCCGGACATGACGAGGGCGCGCAGGCCCGGCGGGCGGCGGGTCGCCAGTGCGAGGGCGATGTTCGCGCCGAAGGAGTCGCCGACCAGCACGTAGTCGTCGAGGTCCGCGATCGCGCTCTCGAGGTGGTCGGCGTAGTGCTCGATGTCGTCGACGCCCTCGGGTAGGCGCAGCGTCCGTTTGGGTGCCTCGCTGTAGGGGGCCAGTTGCTCGGCGCTCCACGGGGCGCCGGAGAGGCAGGGGATGAAGACGAGGGTCGGATTCTTCGCTGAAGTGCTCATATCGGACACATTACACGACACATGTGTCGTGACATATGTGGTCCAGGTCATATTCCTGGCCTGTTCTCCCTGGACTCGCCCGGCCTGGGGCACGGTGCAGGCCGCCCCAACGCGCAGAAGGCGGTCGCCAGGCCGCGGGCCGCCTCGAAGGCATCGGTCCAGCGTCCTTCGGTGCCGTCGCCGTGATCGTCGCCACGGCCCCGGTCGGCTGCTCGCGCGGCACCACCCGCTCGACGGGGTCTCGGGCGTCCGGCACCGGGACCACCGCGCCCGACCCGCCGACCGCATCGTCCGGTCGACCACCGGGGGGGCAGGGGGATAGCCGGGAATGCTGTCGGAGACGTTGAGCGCACTGGCCGCGGCTGGGGGTGCCGGGATCGTCCAGGCCGCCGGAACGGACGTGTGGGCGGCCGTCCGGGAACGGGTCGCCCGCCTGCTAGGCCGCGGGCGGACCGAGGACGAACGCCTCGCCCAGGCACGTCTCGACCGGACCAGTCAGGAACTGGAAGCCGCAGCCCCGCAGGAACGGGCAGCCCTTGCACAGCGACAGGAACACACCTGGCAGACCCGGCTGGCCGACTTCCTGGAAGGGCTGGAACCGGCCGAACAGGCCCAGGCCGCCGAGCAACTGCGCGCCCTGCTGGTCCCCGCCCCCGCCGGCCCCGCTGCCCAGGGCCGGGCCGACAACAGTGGAGCTGTTCCAGCGCCTTGGCCGCTGACTGGTCGATCTGGGCCGGTGTCGTCCCGTCCGCGTCCCGGCATGCCAGGGCGCGGTGGAAGCGGTTCGTGTGTCCGGATGGAGTTCCAGATGCTCGCCGGTCAGGCGTAGTGTGACGCGCCCGGCTGCGACGTCCCGGCTGACCACCACCGTGTCGGGTTCCTCGCCGAAGCCGGTCACGGTCACCGTGACGCGCCGCCAGCCGCCAGCCGCCGGCCGTCGGTGTTCGGCCTCGGGCTCTCCGGATGATTCGTTCGGGGTGGTCTCGCCGTCCACCGAGATCTGGCCGCTGCCACAGGTCGGCCCCTTCTGCGCCGTCCTGGAATGTGTTGGCCTTTACCACCTCACCGACGGCGACCGTCAGAGCGTCCGCGGCCTCACCCGCAGCCTCGGGCCCGCCGCACTATGCCAGGTCATGGGCTGGCTGGAGCGCCCCTGGCTTTATCCACGAGTCGTCGAGTCGTGGCGCCGGTTGTTCACGGGGGGTGGGGGGCGTCCCGGACCGCGGTCGGGCTGACCTGGGTTCCACGGTGGGGTGTTCCCGGTGGGTGCGTCCCGGGGTCGTGGCCGGCACGCGGGTGGCTGGTCTGCCCTGCGGGCGGGGGTGGGTCAGCGGATTGTCAGCGCAGTTGGCTGAACCAGTGCACGATGGCCGTCGTGCCGGCGATGTTGGAGCCGAGGTGTCTGGAGCCCGCGAAGTCGGGGGTGCCGAGGTCGATGACCGTCGTGTTCACGCCGTGCGATCGCAGTGTGGCCTCGCAGTGGTCGGTGTTGGTGTTGGCCGCCTGTTCGTCCGCGTCGGCCGCGTACAGGCGGACCGGGACGTGTGGTGCCCAGTCGCAGGTGCTGTCGGCCACCCGAAGTGCTTTGGCCAGCGGGCCGGTTGGGCGGCGCAGCATGTCGAAGCCGTGTGGGGTGAGCAGTGCGTCGATGGTGTCGGGTGTGCCGGCGAAGAGTTGCGGGCCGGTGTGTGAACCGTCGAAGAGTGTCTCGACCGTGCTGTCGTACGGGGCTTGGAAGACCTCGTCGGGGGAGTCGTAGAGGTGGTGCAGCCGGTTCCAGGCGACAAGGAGGTATGCCGTGTACAGCACGCTTGATTTCGGGTCGAGAGTGCCGTCGAGCAGTGCCGGCAGTTCGGCGTGCTGGAAGTCGTAGGCGCCGCTGACCGGTGCGACGGCTCGGAGTCGGAACCACGGGTCGTCGCCGGCCTGGAGTGCCCGTGCGAGCCCCATCGCCGCCGAGGCGCCCTGGGAGAACCCGGTGACCAGCACGTCGTGTCCCAGTGCCCGGCCCGTACGCGGGACAAAGGCGCGGGCTGCCCGGAGCATGTCCAGGGAGGCGGTGGTCTCCGACGGCACGTCCATCCAGGGGTGGAGTCCCGGGCCGGCGCCCAGGCCGATGTAGTCCGGGGCGACGGCGGCGAACCCGGCGGACGCGTACGTGATGGCGGGTGAGGACACGAATCCGGCCTTGACCATGGAGGACGGGGCATCGGAGCGGTGACTGGCCGTGCCGTGGGTGAATGACACCGTCCGCAGCTCGTGTTCGCCGCCGCGGGGCAGCACCAGCAGTCCGCTGGCGGTGATCGGCCGACCACCGGGGTCCACGGTGCGGTACACCAGCCGGTAGGCGTCCACTCCGAACCGGACCGTACCCGTGTCGTACCCGGCGGCGGCCAGTGCTGCGGCGGCATCCTCCTTCGCGGCCAGGGTGGTCGTCTGCTGGACGGAGACCAGCCGTCCGCGATCGCTTCGGTGCACCGTGTCCGCCGAGGCGGCTCCCGCAGTCGCAGTCGCAGTCGCGGTGGCCAGGACGGCCAGGACTGTCCCGACGTTCAGCCGGCGAAGCACGGGCCGTAGCGTGCTTGCTAAGTGGGTGGATTTCATGTCGCCGACGCTACGTACGGTCGCCCTCGTGCCGCAGTCCGGCCAGCGGGCGTATCCGTCCTGGGGCTAGCCCTACCGCGGCACCGTGCGCGAGCCGGGGGGAACCGGCGGGGGCCGGCTGACCACCAGGGTTCCAACTCGACGTCCCTGCGCCCTCCTTAGGTTCTGGGCCGTCGCTCGGGACGCCTGTCGGTGGCAGGGGTGATCGCCATGCGGCCGTAACCGACTCGAAGCCCTCGTCCGCAACCGACTCGAGCGACTCCGGTACCGAACCGACACCCTCGACGGATTCATAACCGGCACCGGCCTGACCCTCGACACCCCGACATCACCCCGACATCACCCTGACGGGCCGAAGTCGGTAGAGATCAAGCCAGGAGGGTGGTGGCCAGGGTCCGGGACCGCAGGCCGCCCCCGGCGTGGCCGGGGGCGGCGCCTCGCGTTCGAGGCGTGCGGCAGTGTCACCGGTGGGGTGCCGCGTAGGCGCGCAGGAAGGCCCGGACGCCGGCGACGATGATCTCCTCGGTCTCCGCCCGGTCCAGCGGGTATGCGCCCCAGTACGAACGCTGGGTGACCTCCGTCGCGGTCAGCAGCACGAAGTGTGCGGCCGCCCGCCCCGGGTCCGGTGTCTCCAGCCACCCGTCCTCGGCCAGTTCCCCGAAGCGCTGGCCGAGGGCGGTGAACACCCGTCGCGGTCCGGCTTCCTGCCAGGCGTCCAGGGCGGCTTTCGGCAGGTGCCGGGCCTCGGCGTTGATCTGGCGCACCAGCCCGAAGTGGTCGGCGAACTCGGTCAGCGGTGTCACCCAGGCCAGGGCGAACGCGGTGAGGTCCGCCTCCAGGTCGGTGACCTTTCCGAGCCTGCGCTCGATGATGTCCAGCTGGGCGTCGGCGACCTGCGCCGCGCTCTCCCGGACGACGGTCTGGAAGAGCAGTTCCTTGCCGGTGAAGTGGTTGTAGATGGTGCGGGTGGACACCCCGGCCTCCGCCGCGATGGCGTCGATGCTGGCGCGGGTGTAGCCGTCCCGGCCGAAGATCGTGCGGGCGGCCCGGGTGATGGCCTGGCGCTTCTCGGCCAGCCCCCGGCGGGGCCGGTCCGGTGTTTCCTGCCGGCTGGTCATGGGGTCTCCTTCATTGCCGCGGCCTCGAAAGTTGCAGTCATCGTTGTACTTATTGCCATACACGTTGTACTTTACCTGACGTGCCGTCCGAACGGGCGGTGACAGAACAGCAGCGCACCCCTGGAGACAGCCATGTCCGAGACCCCGTTCCGCCTCGCCGTCATCATCGCCAGCACCCGGCAGGGCCGATTCGCGCCCACCGTCGCCGACTGGTTCGTCCGCACCGCCGGGCAGCGCGCGGACCTCGACATCGACGTCGTCGACCTGGCCGAGCACCCGCTGGCTCACGTGGGCGAGGAGCCCACCGCCGAGCAGGCCGAACGGCACGCGGCCCTCTCGCCCCGACTGTCCGCCGCCGACGCCTTCGTGGTGATCACCCCGGAGTACAACCACAGCTTCCCGGCCGCCCTCAAGAACGCCATCGACCTGCACGGCGCCGAGTGGCGGGCCAAGCCGGTCGGATTCGTCTCCTACGGCGGGCTCGGCGGCGGGCTGCGCGCGGTCGAGCAGCTCCGGCTGGTCTTCGCCGAACTGCACGCCGTCACCGTCCGGGACACCGTCAGCTTCCACAACGTCTGGGGCCTCTTCGGCGAGGACGGCGAGCCGGTCGACCCGACCGTCCAGAACGGCGCCGCCAAGGGCATGCTCGACCAGCTCACCTGGTGGGCGCACGCGCTTCGGGACGCCCGCACCGTCCGCCCGTACGGCGTCTGAACCGCGACCGGGGGGAACGAAGATGAGCACCGCCACCGAGCCGGTCACGGCCGGGACAACCACCGACACGGCCACTGCGGCCGCACCCGGCCCGCGCACTGCGGCCGTCGCCGCCGTTGTGGTCCTCGGCTCGCTGATGACCGTCCTCGACACCACGATCGTCAACGTCGCCCTCAACCGCCTCGCCGGGGACTTCGGTGCCCCGCTGGCCACCATCCAGTGGGTCACCACCGGCTATACCCTGGCGCTCGCCACCGTCACGCCGGTCACCGCCTGGGCGATCGGACGGTTCGGCACCCGCCGCCTGTACCTGGCCGCGCTCACCCTGTTCGTGCTCGGCTCGGCGCTGGCCGGCGCCGCCTGGGACGCCCCCTCGCTGATCGCCTTCCGCGTCCTTCAGGGCCTGGGCGGAGGCATGGTGATGCCGGTCGGGATGACCGTCCTGGTCCGCGCCTGCGACCCGGCCCGCACCGGCCGCACCATGAGCGTGCTCGGCATCCCCGTCCTGATCGGCCCGCTGGCCGGGCCGGTGCTCGGCGGCTGGCTGGTCGACGAGGCCTCCTGGCGCTGGGTCTTCCTGGTCAACCTGCCGCTCGGCGCGCTCGCCCTCATCCTCGCCGCCCGGCTGCTGCCCCGCGACGGCGCCGGCACCCGCCGCAGGCTGGACCTGCCCGGCCTGCTGATGCTCTCCCCGGGCCTGGCCGCACTGATCTACGGGCTGGGCGCCGGGCACGGACACCTCGCCGCGGCCGGCAGCCTGCTGCCCATCCTGGCCGGCGCGACCCTGGTCGCCGGCTTCGTCGTCCGGGCGCTGACCGTCGGGGAGCCGCTGATCGACCTGCGGCTGCTGGCCCGGCGCGCCTTCGCCGGGCCCGCCGCCACCATCGCCCTGTTCGGCTGCGGCTACTTCGGTTCGATGCTGCTGCTCCCGCTCTACTACCAGCTGGTGCGCGGTCAAAGCGCCACCGACGTCGGCCTGCTCGGCATCCCGCAGGCGCTCGCCACCGGCATCACCATGCAGTTCTCCGGCCGGCTGTCCGACCGCTTCGCCCCCGGCCGGATCGTGGTCACCGGCACCGTCCTGGCCGCCACCGGCTTCCTCGGCTTCACCGTCCAGGTCGCCGCCGACACCCCGTACCCTCACCTGATCGCCGCCCTGGCGGTGATGGGGACCGGCATCGGCATGACGCTGATGCCAGCCATGGCGGCCGCCACCCGCAGCGTCGCCCCGACCGAGGTCCCGGCCGCCACCACCCTGGTCACCATCGTCCAGCAGGTCTCCGGCTCGGTCGGTACCGCCCTGATGTCCGTCCTGCTCACCGGGGCCATGGCCGACCGGCTTCCGACCACGGTCGCCGGCGGGGAAGCCGGCGGCGCACTGGCCACCGTGCAGGGCCTGGACGGCGCCGCGCGGGCCGCGCTCGCCCCCGGCCTCGCGGACGCCTTCCGGGACACCTACGGCTGGGCCGTCGCCCTGCTCGCGCTCGCCCTGCTGCCCGCACTGTCGCTCTCCCGCCAAGCCCCGGGCGGCGGCGCCGCCGGGAGCGCCAAGTCACGCCGAGTGCACACCTCCTGACGAACTCCACCAAACCCCCATCGAGCCTCCCCCACCCCGTACGCGGATTTCGCTACCGGTGGGGGCGGCCCATTCGGTCAGCCCGGCCGGCAGCAGGTGCGCCTGGCCGCGGGTCAGCGCGCGCTGCGGGTTGAGGACCGCGACCGGCGCGCCCTCCCCGCCCAGCAGCGCCACCCCGCCCGCCCGGCGCGGATCGTCCAGGCTCCACCCGGCCGTCGCCGTGATGCCCTGTGCCTGCGCGAGGTGGGCGATCGCCCGTGCCACCCGCGGAGGGCCCACGGTCTTCTCCCGGGCCGCGGTCGCCGCCGCGGTGCCGCGTACCGCGGCCTCGGCCTTCATCGCCTGGAACCGCTGCCGCTCCCGGCTGACCTCGTCCAGCCCGCGGATCTGGGCCCGCCGGGCGTCCAGACGGCGCTGACCCGCCTCCCTCTCGCTCTCGCGCTGCCGGGCGGCGTTCCCCGCCTCTGTTCGGGCTGCGAGACTGTGATCATGACCCCTGACCGTCGCAACCTTGGCCTGCCTGCCTTCTCCGAGCCCGCCACCGACGCTCCCGTGCCCGCCCAGTCCGGTGGGCGCCGGCTGTTGCCGGTGGAGCAGGGCGCGAACTTCCGCCAGCCGCCCGGCGAGACCACGCCCGTCCCCTCCCCGGCCCGGCGCCTGCGCGCCGTCGGCGGTCTGACCTTCTCCGACCCGGACCGGCAGATCTGATCGGCTACGGCTGGATCGCCAGCAGCTTCAGTGCAGGAGCTGCGGCCAGCTGTGGCCAGCGCCTCACTGCTTGCTATCGCGGGATGGCTGCCCCGTGCCGGCCTGATGCTGGCCGGGACACTGCTCGTGGGCTGCGCGGGCGCGGCCACCATCGCGCTGGTGCCGGCCCTGTGGCTCGCCGCGGTGCTGGCTGCGGTCATCGGACTGTGTGCGGGCGTCTTCGGCAGTCTGAACAACGCCCTCATACAGACCGCGGCGGACCCGGCCTATCCCGGCCGGGTCACCTCCGTCGTCATGCTCACCATGGTCGGTATCGCCCCCCTCGGCTACCCGCTGGTCGGTGCCGCCATCGGGGCCTGGGACGCCGCCCCGGTATTCGGAGCCTGCGGCATCTTCGCCAGCCTGGGCGTGGCCATCGCCCTGGCCTCCAACGCGGTGCGCCACGCCGAACTGCCCCAGCCGAGGGCCAGGCGTGACCGCCTGAGCAACCCAACCGCAGCCCAGTGAACCCAGCCCCGTTGGATTCCTGACTGGCCAAACGCTGCCCGGAAGCCTCCCCACTCTCGAACCGGAACCGCCAAGGCGGTGCCCGCCCGCAGGGGCCGAGGGGAAAGCAGAATCTGACCGGCGTGCTCG
The DNA here is from genome assembly GCF_042677305.1 of Kitasatospora sp. NPDC127121. Lineage (NCBI taxonomy): Bacteria > Bacillati > Actinomycetota > Actinomycetes > Kitasatosporales > Streptomycetaceae > Kitasatospora > Kitasatospora sp. NPDC127121. The sequence goes on from NZ_JBHXTQ010000052.1 coordinate 51,547, forward strand.
AAGGCAACAGTGCGTGGCCCCTCAACAGCCCCCGCACCAGACTGACCTACGGGCTCAAGATCCCAAGAGACAAGCGGAGTCGACCGGCCGGGCACCAGCCCCACATGTTTTCACGCCGCACGGCATCCCCTCCCGAGGCTGGCAGCGCAGCCCGGGAGGTGCGGTGGCCTTGCTCGCCTACGCGGCATGCCTTGTCCCTACGCCCGTGGCGCGCCATGCCACCGTGCGTCCGCGCCTGGTGCTTAGGGTGGCCTCAGGAGGTAGGGAATGCGGGTAGGACTGCACGCGCTCGGCATCGGTAACGGTGCCCGCCCTGAAGTGATCGCGGCCGTCGCCACCGCAGCGGAGGCGCATGGCTTCGCCAGGCTGTGGTGCGGTGAGCATGTGGTGCTCGTGGACACGCCCGCGTCCCGTTACCCCTACTCCGCGGACGGCCAGATCGCCGTGCCCGCGGACGCGGACTGGCTGGACCCGCTGCTCGCCCTGAGCTTCGCCGCGGCAGTCACCAGCCGGATCGAGCTCGCCACCGGCGTGCTCCTGCTGCCCGAGCACAACCCGGTGGTGGTCGCCAAGCAGGCCGCCACCCTCGACAGGCTTTCCGCCGGACGGTTCAGCCTCGGCATCGGAGCGGGCTGGTCAGCCGAGGAGTTCACCGCCCTCGGCGTCCCCTTCACCGGACGCGGACGCCGCACCGACGAGTACCTCACCGCGATGCGCACCCTCTGGGCCAAGGACCCCGCCTCCTTCACCGGGGAGTTCACCCGCTTCGACGCGATCCGGGTCAACCCAAAGCCGCTGCGCGGCGCCCAACTCCCGGTCGTGGTCGGCGGCAACAGCAACACCGCCCTGCGTCGCGCGGCCACACTCGGCGACGGCTGGTACGGCTTCAACATCCCCGTCGCCGACGTCCCCGAACGCATCGCCGTCCTCGTCGACGAGTGCGCCCGACGCGGCCGCACTCCCGGTGAACTCACCATCGCTGTCGCACTGAGTGACGGCCACCCGGAGCATCTTCCAGAACTCGCCGCAGCCGGCATCACCGAGGTCGTCGTCGTCGGAGCGCCCCCGCCGACCCCTGACGCGGCCATCACCTGGGTCGCGGAACTCGCCCGGACGTGGATGCCCCCGGCCGAATGACCAGGGCACCACGCCAGGCGCCAGCGCCAGCCTATTGTTTTCACGCCGCACGGTGTCCCCGCCCGGGGCCAAGATGACTGACCTGCGGCCCCAGCAACGGCCCGACATCGCCATAGCCTGCGCGGTTGCATTCGCACATGTCGCCTCGCCGTGGCGCTGTTGACCACGGGCGGGAAGCCGACAAATCACACCACGGTCAGGCGCGGTGAACAGCAGACCCGGCAGTCCGGGCTGAGGAACGTCTCCCGGGTGAACGCCTCAAAGTTGCCGGCGTAGATGGCCTCCCACAGGTCCTCGCTGTACTCGTGCACGCACACCCGATCCTCCGAGGAGGCGTCCTCGACAGTGAAATAGGGGAAGCTGTGCCGGGCGGCGGCGATACGGGGGTCGGCGCCGCAGACGGCAACGGCCGGGTTCACCCACAGCCGGACGATGCCGTCGGCCCGCCCGTCCAGGTGAACGAAGCGGTGCTCGGCAAACCAGTCCAGCTCCGCCAGCATCAGCGCCTCGCTCCGGTCGTACAGCGCGGCCATCTCCCCCAAGTTCAGCCGCACTGGTGCATCACCCTCAAGGTGGCCGACCAGGTAGAACACGGTCCGGGAGATCTGGAAGTCCGAGCGCCGCGAGCGAAACCGCCTGCCGTCCGCTGTCCGCTCCGCACGGATCTGCCTTTGGTGCAAGTGCATCGCGGCCAGTCCGCCCGGCCCGGTGCAGATCGGCCGCTCGCACGTGCATTCCGCTGCGTTCACGGACCTACCGCCCCACCCTGCACCGGGTACGAGCCCTGGGCGGGTGCCCCCCGACAGGGCCGCCGGCTGGGGAACCCGGACACCGTCGGCCGCACTGCCCGCACGAACATCCCCCACCAGCCCCTCGCAGGCGCTCCCCGGCTCAACCTGGGGTCCCGGCCCGGCGCTGATCCCCCACGGCCGTCCGTCAGTGACCAGCCACCCGTTGATGATCAGCCGTTCCACCGCGAAGGCCCAGACCCTCTTGTCCGCCACACGGCCAGGACGAGGCTCGCACCAGCCGAAGTGGGCGGCGACATCGAGGCGGGACGGCTGGTGGCCGTGCTCAGCGGCGAACGCCGTCACGAAGGCGACTGCCCGCTCACCTCGGTCAGGGTTCTCCTGCTTCAACTGCTCGTACGCCCCGCGCAGGCCGCGGGCGAGGGACAGTCGCCGTCGGCCCGTGCCAACTGGAGCGAGGAAGGCCCCTCGTACGTGCTTCTCGAACCCAGGCTCCGTGGAACAGATAGCGCAGTTGGTGATGATCCGCGCCCGGGCCGACTCACCCGGCGGCGCGGTCTGCGTCCAGCTGACCCACCGCTCCTCGGCCGGCTGGGCACTCCTGCGACGCTGCTTCTCCCGCGACACTGATCGCTTCCCCTCGTATCCGCCTCCGGAACCGCGCCACCCTCCCACCCGGACCGCAGGCCCCACCACGTCGTCCGCAGCCAGATCAGCCGCCCGGGTGACCCTCACCACCATCAACCACCCTCCTGGAGCAGTGCCGGCCAACGACCGAGTCCGCCGCCAGGCCGACCGCCCCAGACCCGCTTCGGCACCATCTCCGGCCTGCAGCCCTTGCGCGCTTTGCCAGTTCTGGCCATGGGTACGGTCGGCGGTATGGACGGCAGCGTGGAGAAGCCCGCCGCAGTGGGCGCCGGTGCCCGGCCGGGCACGCCGGGTACGGTGCTGATGGTGGTACGCGGACCCAGTGGCGCCGGGAAGTCGAGCACCGCCACCCGGATCCGCTCCGCGTACGGCCGCGGCCTGGCGATCGTCGGGCAGGACCTCCTGCGCCGTGAAGTGCTGCGCGAGCGGGACGTTGCCGGCGGCGCGAACATCGCCCTGATCAGCCTGATCGCCCGGCACGCCCTCGACAACGGCTTCCACGTCGTCGTCGAGGGAATTCTGGACGCCGGCCGGTACGGCGCGATGCTCACCGATCTGGTGGCCGGCCACCGCGGGCGCAGCTTCCTCTACTACCTGGACGTCAGCTTCGCCGAGACGGTGCGGCGCCACGCCACCCGGCCGCTGTCCGCCGAGGTAGGCGCCGAGCAGATGGCCGGCTGGTACCGGCCACGGGACCTCCTGTCCGGCGGCCTCGAACACGTCGTCGGAGAGGACAGCACCTTGGACGACACTGTCGCCCGGATCCTGACCGACACCGAGCTCACCCCACCGGGCTGGACACCACGCCCCTGAACCGCCAGCCGGTCCAGCCAGGTCACCTGGTGAGCAGTGCCCATCCGACGGGGCCGTGGGCGACGGCGTCGTCCTGGGCGAGCTGCTCCAGGGCCAGCCACACCGCCGCGATCGGCCGGGAGATCTGATGGGCGATCAAGCCACTTGTGAGGATGGCGGGCGGATTGCGGTTGGCCTCCATCCAGGCGGTGACCTCCTTCACGGGCAGGTCGCCGGTGTGATGGTGGCGGCTTCCGAGGGCGAGCAGGACATCGTCCAGACGGGCGCTCCAGCTGCTGACCGCCTGGTCCGGGTCGTGCTGGCCGTCGTACTCCAGCGGGCGGATTGCCGCCGCACGGTCCAGCAGCGGGGCGAGCACGACCGAGGAGGTGCGCAGGGCCGGGCCCGCGATGTAGCCGCTGGTGCGGTCGGTCGCCGTGTCCACCAGGGTTGTCAGGACCGCGCGGGAGGCATCGGCGATGGCCACGCCCCTGGAGTCGACGCGGTAGCCGTCGGTGGCCGCGTGGCTCAGGAGGATTCGGGCCCGCAGGGCGGTCGTTTCGGCGAAGTCCCGGGCGAGTTCGGCGAGCGCCACCGTGTCGCGGGCTTCGGCCAGGCCGAGCACGACGGTGCCCGGGCGCATGTCGCTCTCGCGGCTGGCCGCGATGTCGTCACTGGCCTTCTGCCAGCGGGCAAGTTCCTCGTGGGCCTGCTGCTGGGCGGCGTGGATGCCTCCCCAGGTGGTTGGGTCGGCGGGGCGGTTGATGACGGCAAGGTCGTTGACCAAGTCGTGCAGCGGGGCGGTGGAGATGTCGGGGGGGCATGCGGGCTTCCCTCCGTGGGCGGGTTGGCTCGCCGGGCGCAGGGGCGGCCGGCGGGCCGGGACTGGAACCGGGCAGTCGCGCAAGGCACCGACGTCAGTGGTGACGGAAGTGCCCCTGGAGCCGGAGGACTTCGGCCTGCCAGTGTTCGTCAGCCTCGCCGGTGCCGGCGGGAACTTGCCGCCCGAGGCGGGCGGCCAGATCCCGGTAGAGGCCGGGCGTGGCAGTGTCGGCGAGGGCCAGAACGGAGCAGAGCAACGGTTCCTCGGCCCGGGTGGCGTCCTCGATCCCCAGGAGCACCAGAGCCCGGGCCGTTGAAACCCTCAAACCGGGTCCGGCAACCGTCTCCCCCACCCGCGTCCTCCGTGGGCGCAGTTGCAACGGGTGTCCGGAGCCGGGGGCTTCCTGCCGGGTGGAGCTGGTGGCGACGGACGGTCTGCCGGGCGGCGTCACCATGCTGTTCCGTGCCACGGAGGAGGAGGTCGTTCAGGTCTGGGAGCGGCGTTGGCCGACCGAGTTCGCGCGGATCCGTGGGTCCTGGAGCGCCGGGGGAGTGCCGAACGACCGCGAGCGTCGGCCCGACTGCTGCCGGTAGGTCTATCGGAGGTGTCCCGGACCACAGGTGGTTGCGGGCTGGGCTTTCAAGGACGGGCGTGGCATCAGTCGTCCCCGTACTCCACAGTCTTCCACCCCTCGGGCATCTCCCGGACCTCGAACCCCGGCGCGAGCACCTGGTGGACGTAGGAGCGGTCGGCCCAGCCGGTGAGGGTGCTGTGGACGGTCGAGATGGTCGGCTCCCGCGGATTGTCGAAGAGCACCACCGGCTCCAGCGGGGAGCTCATGATCGAGCCGGAGTCCTCGGGGATCGGCACCCACCCGACCAGCGGGACGACCATGATCTGTGAATCCCCTGGGGAAGCGATCGCCACCCGCCAACCGTTCGGCGCCGCCACGAACCCGGCGAGCCCGCTCTCGTTCATCATGACCATCAGCCTGGCCCCGTACCCGTCCCCGCGTCCTGTCCTTCTCCGTTTTCGCCTGGCCGGCCAGGCGAAAACGGAGTGAAAGGGTCAGGCGGCCACCTCATCCGTTCAGGTCAAGTGCTTGATGACGGCCCGGCCGGCGCGCAGCAGTGCCTCGTCGTCTTCGACGCTGTGGAATATTCCGCCGCTTCGGCAGGTGAAGGTGAGTTCCGCGTGGATCCGGGGAAGGGCGGGCGCGGCAGCGCATGTCCAGCCCGCGCAGGGCTGGTGGGGGGTGCGGGGGGAGGAGCCCCCCGCTGGTAGGCGGGTCCAGCGCCGCCGGGCGCTGGCCACGGGTGCGGGGGCGGAGCACGCCGTGCCTGGCCATCCACTCGGCTGCAGTCCGCGGCGGTTCTGCCGTTGCCGCCCGGTCCCGGCCTGGTTGGCGGGGCAGGCGGGGGTCCCGGGAGAGGGAGACCGAAGGGGAGGGTCCGGACCGAGCCGGTTGCTGACATGACGACGGCCGGGCTCCTCCTCTGGAGTGCCCGGCCGTCGCTTGACCTGTGCTGATGCAGAGTGAGGTCACGACGGTGATCCAGGTCACCAAGATCGCCGATATGCTCTCATGCAGGCGCTACACGACGCTGATGCGGTAGCCGGAGTTGGGGCCCGGGTCGGCATCAAGTTCATTGACACCGAGGGATGTTGGGGTTCCGGTCGACGGTGTTCGCGTTGTTGTCGACGTATCCGGCGAACGTCCAACCCGGTGAGTACACGTAGTTCGAAGCGCCCGGGTACCAGACGTAGGTGACGCGGTACCAGGTGTCTCCCCAGTTGCCGATGCTCTCGCCGACCTGCCAGCAGTCGGCCCAGATCTCGGAGCCCGGGGGCAGATCCGCCGCGCCGGTCTTGCTCGAGGTGTTGGGGTTGTTGTAGATACCGACCCAGTTGCTGGTGGTTGTTCGGACCCAAGCGGAGGCAGCGGCGCTGTCTGCCCCCGAAATCACCACACCAGCGCTGATTGCCAAGGCCGCCGCGACTGTTCCGGTGCGGCGTCCCACCTTGATCCTCATACGTTGCTCCTCGGTGTCTGGCGCGAGTAGTGCGCTTCGCCGGCACGACGGCACCCGCCGCACCGGATTACCCGTCGTGGCCCGGCCGTTGGCCGGACCTGTCTCGTCATCGGAGACCGGAACCTGCAAGACGCCTGCTTCCGACGGGCCGTGCCCGATGGGGCACCCAGCGGAAGCGGTTGCCCAGAGGCTGTGGGCAGGCGTCTTCGAGCTGTCCTGGTACCGTGCCCGTCCCCGTGCCCCAGGTTGGCAGACCAACACCCGGATGAGGAAGGAGGAACCCCATGCGGAGCGGTAGAACGTCGCCCGCGACGGGATTGTCAGCCACGCGCACCGCGAATCGGCGGACTTGCACCTGAGACGGGTGAGATACCACCAGGTCCAGTGGGACCGGCCACGAACCCGCAGGACAACCGGTGGTCCCCGCGACGGAACGCCCCCGTTTTGCCAGAAGGGTTGAGACGAAGTGGAAGATCGGGAGCACGCAGGATCTGGCGAGTAGCAGGCCAGCGGGCCGAGCGCTCGTCCGGGGGTTGAGGAGCATTCGACCGGAAACCGGTGCCCGTACTCCTCTGTGACCGACCGCTGGAGACAATGTCCGCAGGGCCGGACCCGCGGTCGGGGGGTTCGGCCGTCCCGGTGTCGTGCGGGACGGCCGGCGCAGTCTCGCCGGGTCGAAGTCGAGGTCGAGGTCGAGGTCGAGGTCGAGGTCGAGGTCGAGAGGGAAGGGGGTGGTAAGGGCGGTGGTCTCGCCGACCCCGACTACCGTGTCGTGCGCAGTGTCTTGCAGGCCGACGCGATGGAGGCCGGGATGGTCAGGCCGAAAAGTCCCCGATGAACGCGTCCAGGCCCCTGGACAGGTCCAGTGGCTGTACTTCCGGTTCCCGCTCAGCCTCCGCGAGGTCGAGGGACTGATGCTCCAGCGCGGTGTCATCGTTTCCCACGAGACCGTGCGTCGGTGGTGCCTGAAGTTCGGGCAGGTGTACGCCGATGGCCTGCGCCGCCGACGACCCGCGGCCGGGGACAAATGGCATCTCGACGAGGTCTTCGTCGTTCAGCGGCATCTCCCCTCACTTCCGAACCCGACGACACCTGATGACCGCCGTCGGACACCGCCTCGAAATGACCCTCCGCTTCACCGTCTAAGGGCTGTCCCGTAATTGCTCTTTGAGCGGTGACGGGCAGAGCTGGTCGAGTGCCAGCCGGTCCGGCTATGCGGCCTGAAGGAGGTTGTGCA
>NZ_JBHXTQ010000053.1:0-24019 GCF_042677305.1 Kitasatospora sp. NPDC127121
CAGGTCGCCGGGTGGCCGCCCTGGGGAGCCGGTCAGCGGTCAGCGCGAGACGGCGGCACCCGAGCGGTCGAGCGCGGCCGCCTGGCCGCGGCCGTCGGCCGGGCCGTAGCCGTGCTCCGCCGCGAGGACCGGGCGCAGCGCCCGGATCGCGTAGAAGTTGCGGGACTTGACCGTCCCCGGCGGCACCCCGAGCCGGGCCGCCGCCTCCACCACCGAGCGGTCCCGCAGGTGCAGTTCGACCAGCACCTCGCGGTGGTGCTTCTGCACCCGGCGCAGGGCCAGCGCGATGTCCCGGGCGACGACCACCTGCTCGTACGGGTCCTCGGCGAGCGGACGGTCCTCCAGCGGCTCGCCGATCACCTCCTTGGCGCGGGCGGCGGCCATCCGGTAGTGGTCGATCGCGATCCGCCGGGCCACCGTGAACAGCCAGGGGCGGCTCTGCTCGGCACCGGCCGCCAGCGCCTCGGGGTGCTGCCAGGCGCGCAGCAGGGTCTCCTGGAGGATGTCCTCGGCCTTGCCCCGGTCGCCGCCGGTGGCACGCAGCAGCGCACGCAGCAGGTAGCCGCCGTGCAGCCGGTGGATCTCGGCGAGCGTGTCCGGGTCGAGGGTCGGGCGGGCCGCCTTCGGCGTGCCGGGCGCGGGGGCGGATCCCGTGGTGGCCGACGGGTCCGTGCCGGCCGGCGGGCCGACGGGCGGCTGGGCGACGGACGTGGGCTGGGCGACGGGCTGCTTCGACACGCGCGGCCTCTCAGATCGGGCAAGGGCAGGGCGACACACCGACCGGACTTCCCCGGCGGCTACAAGCAGCAGACTGCCCGCAGCCGCCAAGGCCGCACCAACGATCCGCCAACGCCCCGGCCCCGCACGGCCGGGCCGCAGGCCAGGACTCCGCACGGCCACCTCCCGGACATCTCGCGGCCATCCAGCGCCCATCCCGTGGCCACCAGGCCGCCCCTCAGGCCTCGTTGAGCACGCGCACCAGCTCCTGGACCCCGTCCTCCCCCCGGTGCTCGATCAGCACCGCGACCCAGGTCGCCAGCTGCTCCCGCTCCTCCGCCGACCAGGCCGGTGCCGAGGGGTGCTCGTCGACCACCAGCGCCGCCGCCAGCTCCCGCAGCCCCGCTGCGGGCTCCGGCCTCCACCGCTCGGTCGGCAGCGCCCGCAGGGCGAGCCGCCGGGCGGCGGCGGTCACCTCCTCCGCCGTGCCCTCGGGCACCACCAGCGCGGGTGGCCCGGGCCTGCTCGGCTCCTCCTGCCGTACCAGCGCCGCGACGACCTCGCGCACGTCCGGCCCGTCCGGATCCATCGTTGTCCCTCCCCCATCCCGTCCCACGGGAGTCACGCCGGCTGCTCCTGCATGGCACTCGTTCCGCATCGAGTGCCATCCGAAGACGGTATCTACTGACAGCCGGTCCAGCAGAGGGTTTTCCGGTACGGCCGGGCAGCTGCCGCTCAGCTGCCGCCCGCACACCGGTTCGGCCGGCGACGAGGCCCGAACGAGAGGACCTAGCCGACCGGCCGGTGGTCGGGGGTGCAGGCCGGGCGGCCGATGCGGTGGGGGGTGGTGCCCATCAGGTCCTCCAAGCGCGGGGGAGGCACAGTGCGCGCCCCGACCCGCTCAACGGGCCGTCCGCCGGGGGCGGTTCACCCTGCCCCGGCGACGGCGCCGGGTGAACCGGAACCGGCCCGTCGTCCGTAGACATCGCCCGGCTCCACCGGGCCGTGCTGGGCCGCGCACGGCCGGGAGCCCCTTCCCGAGGGGGGTGGGACGCGAGTGGGCCGCAGCGTCCCGCGCTCCCGTTGAACGGTGCTCCCGGCCCGGGCCGTTGAACCGATCGGACGGCCTCGTACCCGGCCGGCGCGGGGGGCGCCGGAATCCGGTGCACCAGACAGGGCCGACACGGCGAGCAGGAGGCGAACACATGGCGGCCGACCACACGCACACCGGGCGGGTGCACCGTCTGACGCAGGGCCCGGACTGGGACCTCGCCCCCGACTACGGCCCCGTCCTCCCGGCGGCCGCCGCCCTGGCCGTCGCAACGGCGACCATCCCGAGCGCCGTCCCGAGCGCCGCGCCGAGCGCCGTCCCCGCTGCCGGGCCGAGTGCCGCGCCGCCCGCCGGACACCTCGCCGGGCCGGACTGGCAGCAGCCACTGGATGTGCTCGGGACGGTCCTGGTGCCCCCGCAGGCGCGGCCGGCCCCGGCCGCGCTGCCCCCGGAGCCGTTCGCCCTGCTGCCGCAGCTCCCCCAGGCCGCGCTTCCGGCCCTACCGGCCCTACCGGCCATGCCGGCCCCACAAGCCCCGCACTCCGCGCCGCCGCAGGCCCCCGCCGCACGGCGGGGCCGCCGCACCCTGGGCCTGCCCGCCGGCCTGGGCCTCGGCCGGGGAGAGCGGGAACGGGAACGGGAACGGCTGACGGCGGCCATCCGCACCCCGCTGCACCGCTCCTTCCGGATCGCGGTGATCGGCCTCAAGGGCGGTGTCGGCAAGACCTCGACGACCCTGGCGCTCGGCTCCGTCCTCGCCGAGATCCGCGCCGACAAGGTGGTCGCCGTCGACGCCAACCCGGACACCGGCACCCTCAGCAAGCGGGTCCACCGGGAGACCGGGGCCACCGTCCACGACATGCTCGCCGCCGAGGCCACCATCACCGGCTACATGGACGTCCGCCGCTTCACCTCGCTCACCCCCAGCGGGCTGGAGGTCCTGGCCAACGACTCGGACCCGGCGATCGCCAACAGCTTCAGCGGCGAGCACTACCGACGGCTCGTCGACCTGCTCGCCCGGCAGTACCCGATCATCCTCGCCGACTGCGGCACCGGCCTGCTGCACAGCTCCATGCGCGCCGTCCTCGACCTCGCCGACCAGCTGGTCATCACCGCCACCACCAGCATCGACGGCGCGAGCAGCGCCGACGCCACCCTGGAGTGGCTGTACACCAACGGCTACGGCTCGCTGGCGCAGCGCAGCGTGACCCTGATCTCCAGCGTCCGCAGCAGCGGCCGGACGATCCGGGTGGAGGAACTCGTCGCCCACTTCGAGAACCGCTGCCGCGGCGTCGTGGTCCTCCCCTTCGACGAACACCTGGCTCTGGGCGGGGAGTTCGACCCGGCCAAGCTGCGCCCCAAGACCCGCCGCGCCTATCTCGACCTCACCGCCCTGGTCGCCGAGGGCATGCACTTCGCCCCGCCCGCCGCCGGCCCCCACGCCGCCGCCGCCCTCCACTAGGGCGTGTCTGATCAATTCCCGCCGGGCGCGCGGCGCCAGGCATCCCGCCTGGACGCACCGGCGAAACGTCCAAGTACGGCCCAGTACGAGGACGCTTCGCCGGCACGCCCAGCCGGGCGCCCAACACCGCACGCTGATCCGCCGCGAATTGTCAGACACGCCCAAGCCCGGATCGAGCAGCCCGGCGCCTGCACGGCGCGGGCGGCACCGCCGCCCGGTGGCGGGCAGCGTCCGCCACCGGCCGGACAGGGCCTGAACGCCCCGCCCGTGTCGGTGGCACGGGCGGCCCCGCACCGCACCGCCGGGACGGGACGCGGAGGGCTCCCGGCGGCCCGTCAGACCGACCAGCGGCCAGGGCGCCAGGCCCGGCGGCGGCCCGTCGCGCAGACCACGGCGGTACCGACGACCAGGGTGACGCCGGCGATGATCCCGCCGGCGATCAGGGTGGCCTGCCGGGCGGCGGGGTCGGGAGGCGGGGGCTGGACCAGGGACACCGCCAGGGCGGGCCCGGGGGTGGCCGGGGGCCCGTCCTGGAGGGGGGCGCTGAGGGCGGCCAGGGGGTCGACGGTCCCGTACCCGAGGTGCGGGTCGGGCAGGGCGGTGCCGGGGTGGTAGGCGGTGGCCCGGAGCCGCTCGGCGAGCCGGGCCGGGGTGAGGTCGGGCCGGTAGCCGAGGGCGAGGGCGGCGGTGCCGGCCGCCAGGGCGGTGGCGAAGCTGGGCCCGGCGGCGGTGAAGTAGCCCTTGCCGCCGGGGCCGACGCTCAGCACCGCATCGCCCGGGGCGACCAGGTCGACCCGGACCGCGTCCACCGCACCGCTGGGCGGGGCGCCGTTGGGCGCCAGGTCGGAGACCGCCAGGACGTCCGGGAGGGCGGCCGGGTAGGCCGCTACGGGGGGCGAGTTCGGGGAGGACTGGGAGCCGCCGCCGTCGGGGGCGGCCGGAGCGATCACCAGGGCGCCCTTGCCGCCGGCGTAGCGGACGGCGTCGCCGAGTTCGGCCTCGCCCGTCGACAGCGCCAGGCCGACGGCGATGATCCGGGCGCCGCCGTCGGCCGCGTCCCGGATGCCCTTGGCCAGCAGGGCCGGGGTGGTGTTCCCCACGTCGTCGGTGACGGCCACGCCGAGGATCCGCGCCTCGGGGGCGAGACCGGCGAAGCCGATCCCGTCCTGGCGCCGGGCGGCGATCAGCCCGGCGAGGAAGGTGCCGTGGCCGACGCAGTCGCGGGTGGAGTCGCCGGGGCCGTACTCACGCGGCCCCGGCGTGAGGCGGCCCTCCAGGACCCCGGACGCCGGGTCTACCCCGGAGCCGACCACGGCGACGGTCACGCCGGCGCCGCGGCTGAGCTGCCAGGCGGCCTCGGGCCGCAGGTAGGTCTGCGCCCACGGGGTCCGGTCGGTGCCCTTGTCGGAGGGTTTGAGGCAGCCGTCCGGCCGTCCGGCACCCCGGTTCTGGCCGATGACGGGCAGCGCGGCCGGATCGGCCGCGCCCGAGGTGGCGGCCGGCGTCGGGGCGGAGCTCGCGGCGGGCCTCGGGGCGGCCCAGGCGGGGGCGGCCGGGACCAGCAGGGCGCCGCAGCAGAGCGCGGCCGCGGCGGCCCGGGCCGGGCGGCCCGGTGCGCCGGTCACACCGCGCTCCCCTGCGGCAGCCCGGGGATGTCCTGGGGCAGCAGCAGGCTGAGTTCGGACAGGTCGCCGACGTCGAGCCGGGCGAGCCGCCCCGCCTGGCGGGTGACCATCGCCTCCAGCGTCTGCCGGGCGAAGCGGCCGTTGCCGAAGTTGCGGTCCCGGGGGACGGCCGCGCACAGCTCGCCGAGGAGGGCCAGGGTCTCCGGTGCGCAGACGTAGCCGGCCTCCTCCGCCTGGCGGCGCACGATGGTGACGAGTTCGTCCGCGCTGTAGTGGTCGAAGGCGATCTGCTGGGGGAACCGGGAGGCCAGACCGGGGTTGGAGCTCAGGAAGCCCTGCATCTCCTCCTGGTAGCCGGCCACGATCACCACGACCTCGTCGCGGTGGTCCTCCATGAGCTTCATCAGGGTGTCCACCGCCTCCTGGCCGAAGTCGCCGCTCGCGGCGCCGCCGCGCGGGGTGAGGGTGTAGGCCTCGTCGATGAACAGCACGCCGCCCCGGGCGCGTTCGAAGGCGTCCCGGGTGAGCTGGGCGGTGTGCCCGATGTAGCGGCCGACCAGGTCGGCCCGGGCGGTCTCGACCAGCTGGCCGCGCGGCAGCACGCCGAGTTCGGCGAGCAGCGCCCCGTAGAGCCGGGCGATGGTGGTCTTGCCGGTGCCGGGCGGGCCGGCGAAGACCAGGTGGTGGCTGATCCGGGCGGTGGGCAGGCCGGCCTCCTCCCGGCGGCGGGCCTGGGTGATCAGGTTGACCAGGTTCTCGACCTGCTCCTTGGCGGCGGTGAGGCCGACCATGGCGCGCAGTTGGTCGAGCAGGTCGCTGCCGCCTTCGGCGCCCGGTCCGCCGGCCGCGGCCGCGCGGGCCGCGTCGGAGTGCTCCTCGCCGAGGTCCTCGGGCAGCAGTCGGGCGAGGTCGGCGTCGGTGATGTCGGCCAGCTCGGCCAGCCGGGAGGCCTGACGGTCCACCATCTCCTCGAACACCTTGCGGGCGGCGCGGCCGTTGCCGAAGTCGGCGCCCTTGGGCATCCGCGTGAAGTGCGTGCCGAGCACCTCCCGGGTGGCGTCGGCGAGTTCGTAGCCGTGCCCGACCGCGGCCCGCTCGACGATGGTGACCAGTTCCTCCGCCGAGTAGTTGCGGAAGTCCACGGTGCGGCTGAACCGGGAGGCGAGGCCGGGGTTGGAGCCGAGGAAGGAGCGCATCTCGTCCGAGTACCCGGCGACGATCACCACCACGTCGTCGCGGTGGTCCTCCATCAGCTTGACCAGGGTGTCGATGGCCTCGCGGCCGAAGTCCGGCCCGGTGCCGCCGCCGGATCCGGCGGACAGCGTGTACGCCTCGTCGATGAACAGCACGCCGCCGAGCGCCGACTGGAACACCTCGGTGGTCTTGATCGCCGTGCCGCCGACGATGGACGCCACCAGGTCGGCCCGGGCGACCTCGGTGAGGTGGCCGCTGCGCAGCACGCCGAGTTCGGCGAGGATCGCCCCGTAGAGGCGGGCGACGGTGGTCTTGCCGGTGCCGGGCGGGCCCGCGAAGATCAGGTGCCGGCCCATCGGCAGGGCCGGCATCCCGGCCTGTTCGCGGCGCCGGGCCAGCTTGTTGAGGTTGACCAGGGTGGCGACCTGCTCCTTGACCCCCTCCAGGCCGACCAGCGCCTGGAGGGCCGCCTGCGGGCCCTCGGGCTCGGGCGGCGGCAGGTCGTCGGCCGGGCGCTCGGCCTCGGCCTCGGCGCCGTCGGCCTCGGGCGCGCCGGCCGGGCGGGCGGCGGCCGGGTGGTCGTCGGCGCCGGCGGTCGCGGTGCCGTGGCTGTCGGCCCGCCCGTTGTCCCGGCTGGTCAGGTTCTCCACCGAGAGCCGCTCGCTGGGCCTGGTCTGGCACAGGCCCGAGCCGCGGTTGCCGGTGACGGTGCAGCCGGTGATCCGGATCGGCTCCTCGGACTCGGCGCGCAACCCGTCCCGGGTGTTGCCCACCAGCTCGCAGCCGGTCAGGGCGGCCCGGCTGCCGGCGGCCAGCAGCACGCCGTGCCGGCGGTTGCCGTGCACCCGGGAACGGGCCATGGTCAGCTCGCCGCCGTCCTCGACCACGATCCCGTCGCCGGTGCACTCGGCCACGTCGCAGTCGCGGAGCGAGGCGACGCCGCCCGGACCGACCTCGATCCCCGGGGTCCCTGCGGTCTTGGCCGTCCCCGGCGCGCCGGTCGCGGCGGCACCGCGGACCGTGGTGCCACCGACCTGGGTGTTACCGCCGTCGGCCACCAGCAGCGCGGCCCGGCCGGTCGCACCCAGCACGCAGGACTCCAGCCGCCCGCGGCCCTCCCGCAGCACCTCGACGCCGTGGCCGCGCACGTCGGCGATGTCCAGTCGGCGCAGCAGCGGGTTGGCACCGTCCCGCACGCTCACCCCGGCGCCTCCCGCGCCACGCACCTCCAGCCGGTCGAACTCGGCGGCGCTCTCGCCGACCAGTTCCACCGCCGCCTCGCCGCTGTCGCCGACCGCCGTCCGGGTCAGCGACGGGCTGGAGGACTCGTCCACCACGATCCCGGCCGCCTCCGCGCCGGCCACCTCGCACTCCTCGAAGGTGCCCCGGGAGCGGCCGGTGACGTGGATGCCGTGGCCCTTGGTGCGCATCGTGCGGCAGCGCCGCACCACCGGGTCGGTGCCGCCGGTGAGGACCAGGCCGTGGCCCCGGGTGGCGCTGACCGTGCAGTCCTCCAGCAGCACCTGGGCGGTCGAACTCAGGTAGATGCCGATCGAGGCGTCCCGGACGGTGGTGCGCAGCACCCTGGTCGTGCTGTTCTCCTCCAGCGCGATGCCGGGCTTGTCGGTGGCGGAGATCTCGCAGTCCTCGATCGAGCCGCGGCCCTCGCCGTTGGCGCACACCCCGTTGCCCCGGGCGTCGCGCAGCACGCAGCCCCGGATCACGGGGTTGGCCCGCTCGCCGATCACCACGGCGGAGCTGCCGAGGTGCTCGACCACGCAGTCCTCGATCACGCTGGAGCCGGTGGAGGTCTCCACGATGCCGGCCCCGGCCGGGTTGACGACCCGGCAGCCGCGCATCGCCAGGGCGCCCTGCTGCCGGGTGAGCACGGCCGTCCAGGAGTTGCCCGCCACCTCGCAGTCCTCCAGGGCTGCCTGGCCGCGCGGGACGTCGACGGTGGGCAGTTCCTCGTCCTGGCCCTGGAGCACCAGCCCGGTCAGCTGGACGGCCTCGGCCACCACCTGCACCACCGCGCCCCGCCGCGGCGAGATCCGGACGCTGCCCCGGGCCTCCTCGGCGGTGATGGTCACCATCTTGGTGATCACCAGGTTCTCCTCGTAGCGGCCCGGGCGGACGCTGATCACCGTGCCGCTGCGGGCCGCCTCCAGCGCGGCGCCGATCGTGCGGTAGCCACCGCCGTCGCGCTGCTCCGCACTGACCGTCAGCACATGGCGGGTCATGGTGCGTTCTCCTCCGTCGTTCTTGGCTGTCGTGCCGGTGCTGCCGTACGTCGGTGCAGCGGGGTCACCCGGTGCAGTTGGCCCGGATCGCGGACGCGGCGTGGTGGGCGAAGGTCTGCTTGTCGCTGCCCTGCCAGTCCTGGCCGCGGTCGTGCAGCGTCACGGCGAGCTTGCCGCCGTTGAGCTGGAAGGGGCCGACCGTGACCCACTGGCCCCGGTTGCCGACCTGGTTGACGTTGAACGAGCCCGACCCCGAACCGCTCTGCACCGTGTAGAGGGACGACGTTCCGCCGACCGCCTTGATGTCCCCGCTGTTCGGCACGTACACCGCCAGCTTGCAGGTGCCGGTGGTGACCGACCCCGTGGAGAACGTCCAGACCACCGAGTTGTCGTGGTCCTTGTTGGCGTCACCCGACATCGGCATCGAGTAGTAGCCGCCGTTGCAGCCGTCCCCCGAGTAGCCGCCGGAGTTGTTCCGCCAGCCCTCCTGGCCCTTGTCGTACCAGCCGCGCGCCTGCGCGCCCCCGCCGCTGCACCCCGGGCCCGCCACCGCGGCGAAGCTCGGCGCCGGCGGCGGGGCCGGCTGCGCGGGCTTGGCCGGGGGCTGGGCGGGCGCGGACGGCGCCGGCTGCTGGGCGGCGGCGGGCGGCGGCTGGGGCTGGTTCTGCGTCTGGGGCTGGGTCTGCGGGGCTCCGCCTCCGCCTCCCGCTGCGGCACCACCACCACCGCCGCCGCCACCGCCGCCACCGCCCTGGTTGGCCGGTGCACCACCGCCCGTGTTCTTGCCCGCGTCCGGCTTCCCGCTGGTCGACGGCGCACCGCCGCCCGCCGGGACCCGACCCGCGAACGGTACGGCCTGGCCGCCGCCCTGGTCCGGCACGGCACCGCCGGCCGCGGCGGCCGCCCCACCGGCCGCAGCCGCGCCGGCGTCACCGGGCGGCGGGCCCTCGACCGGCTGAGCGACCTGCACGGGCTGCTCGCCCACCGGGTTCCCCGGAGCGTCGGCACCCGGGACGAACCCGTTACCGCCGTCCTGCTGCGTGTACCCGGCCGGCGGCGGACCGTCCGCACCGGACGGACCGGGGTCGTCCCCGCCGAACTTCGCGATGCCCAGCGGCACCCCGACCAGTACCAGGCCCGCGATCACGGCCGCGGCCACCATCGGCCGCGAGATCCGGCGCGGCCCGACGCCCTCCTCCTCGGCCGGGGACGGGCCCGGGACGGCGGTCACACCGGCGGGCGCCTCCGCAGCCGCGGCAGCAGCGCCCGTGGCAGGCTTCGCGGCCTCGACGGCGGGCACGGCGCCGGCGGCGGGCACCGCCGCGGGCTCGACCTCGGCAGGCTCCGCCTTCGCGGGCTCGGCCTTGGCGGGCTCCGCCTTCGCGGACGCGGCGCTCGCGGACGATGCCGGGCGGGCCTCCAACTCCTCGGGCACGACCCATGCCACAGCGGGTAGCTGGATCCCGCCGCCCTCCGCCCCTTCCGTCCGACTCCCCCGGCCGCTCCGGTCCTTGCCCACCCTGGCCCCCTGGCCCTCGATGACGATGCTCGGCAGGGACGGCCGCCGGTCGGCCCCGGTCGAGGCGGCCGAACGGCACGTCCACCCGTCTTGACGGACGCGAGGTGCCCGGAGGTTCAGCTGCGGACGAACTCGTCAGCCGTTCGGCTTCCGGTCCTTGCTCTGGCCACGCCCTCCTCGGTGGCCGCCCCCTCGTCCCCGGCCCCGGCCGTGCCCGGACCCCTGGTTGCTCCCGCCGGCCGGGGTCGACCCGGATCCGCCGGTGGGCTGCGGGGGCGTGGTCGTTTGCGGGGCAGTGCTCGACTGCGGGGCGGTGGAGGTTTGCGGAGTGGTGGTGGTCGGCGGAGTGGTGGTGGACTGCCCGGAGGCCGTCCCCTTGGTGTCCTTCGGGGCCGAGCTCGACGACTCGTCGGCGTCCTCGAATTCGGAACCCGTATCGGTGTCGGCGGCGGGGTCGGAGTCGGAGATGTACGGCTCGTCATGACTGCCCATTCCGGGCGAGAAGCCCTGGGGGGCGACGATCACACCGTCGACGAAGTCGAGCTTCGCCGTGCCGCCCTTGATGGGCACGTCGGTCCCGGTGATCTTCGCCGTCAGGTCGGCCATCGCCTCCTTGTGCTGCGTGATGCAGTTCGGTGCCGCCCAGCCGCCGAAGATCTTTCCGTGGGTACCACCCGTCACCACGACGAAGCCGAGGTCCTTCGCGATGTGCTTGTTGAAGATGGCATGGCCCCAGTGGCACGCCATGCAGTCGCGCTTCCTGCCACCGATCGGCCACGGCGTGAGCCCCAGCTGGTCGGCCCTTCCCTTGCCCTTCTCCTCGGCCGTCGGCCCACTCCCGCGGCTGGGCGCGTCGCCGTCCGAGTCCTCGCTGTCAGAGTCCTCGCCGTCCGTCTTCTCGTCGTCCGTCTTCTCGTCGTCCGTCTTCTCGTCGTCCTTCGCCTCGCCGTCCTTCGCCTCGCCGTCCTTCTTCTGCCCCTCCTCCGTCGCGTCGTCCTTCGCCTCGGCTTCCTGCGTCCCCTCGCTCGCCGCCTTCGCCTTCTCGGCCTCCTCCGTCTCCTTCTTCTTGGCCTCTTCCGCCGCCTTCGCCTCTTCCGCCGCCTTCGCCGCCTTCGCGGCCTCGAACTTCGCCCGCATCCGCGTCTCGACCTCGTTCAGGAGGTCCATCTCACCGTGGAGGCATCCCGTGTCCTTGTCCCTCTCGTTGGGGTGCCACACGATCTTGTTCGGGTCCTTCAGCGCCTCGCGGACCGCATCGAATCCTCCGCCGTGGTCGTCGAAGCCCAGGAAGTCCTTGTCCCGGTACTTCCCGTCCCGAATCTCGCGGAGCTTCCCCAGGTCGTGGTTCCTACCGTCCTGGCCCTCCGGCGTGTCGAGGCTCCTCAGACGGTTGGTCGCATCCGTCCTCTTCTGCTTCTTCATTCCGGAGTTACCCGCGACATGGACCGCGCCGTCAATGACGGTCAGGGCGAGGTGCGGCGTGCCGATGACCTTGAAATTCTCGCCATTGCCGTACCGGTCGACGTCCATCATGACTCGCGCCATCCGGTCCAGGGAGCGGCCGAAGGCTCCGCGCAGCGAGTCGGTCTCCTGTCCCAAGGGTGCGTCAAGGCTGGGCGCGCGCAGGTCGAGAGGCTGCTCGGAGCCGGCTTCGCCGGGCGTTCCCTTGACGATGTAGAGCTGCCCGTCCCTTTCGACCACGCGCGCGATCTGGCTGCCCGACTGCGAGGTCGAGCGGGGCCCCCTGTTCCCTCCCGTCGCCACGGTTCCACGCCCACGACCGGCCCCGGGCACCGCAGCAGCATCGGCGCTAGCCGCACGACCACGCCCACGACCAGCCCCGGGCGGCACCGCATCGGTGTTGGTCCCACGACCACGCCCACGACCAGCCCCGGGCGGCACCGCAGCAGCATCGGTGTTGGCCCCACGACCACGCCCAGCCTGGGTTCCGCCGCCGGAGCCGTTCCCGCCCCCCGCTCCGTTGTTCGGCCCCCGCGACTTCGGCGGGGCCGCAGCAGCCGAACTGCTGCCGGCTCCGGCGGGGTTGAGGATCTGCTGGATCAGGTCGGCCGCGGACGGCGGCTGCGGCGGTGCGGGCGGCTCAAGGTCCTCGACGTCCCCCTCGCCGTCGACGGCGTGCAGGAACTCGCGGAAACCCTCCAGCATCCCGTTGTCCGCGCGGGTCGCGTGGACCGGGTTGACCGGGCCGGCCTGGGCGGTGTCCGGCTCCTCTCCGAAGAGCCGCTCCAGGATCGGCAGCAGTTCGGGCTGGTGCTCGCGCACCCACCCGGCACCGTTGTTGCGGGGCAGACGGGTGTCCGGGTCGTTGCCGCGGTTGGTCCCGAGGTACACGTTGGCGAGCTGGGCGAAGAACTCCCGCTCGTCCGAGGACGAGTAGTTGCCGACCAGGTTGCCCTTCTCGTCGTACACCGAGCCGTCGGGCCAGGCCGCGGTCGACCTGGTGTCGAACAGTTGGCTCAGGGTGTCGGCCATGTGGCTGCCCAGGAACACGTCCCGTACGAGTTCGCGCTCCTCGTCGGTCAGGCTGAACTCGTGCAGGGCGTGGGCGAGTTCGTGGGTGGTGGAGGAGTAGCCGTCCGCAAGGCCCGACACCTCGCCGGTGTCGGTGTCGGTGTCGGTGTCCTCACCGATGCTGGTCTCCTCGCCGAGCAGGTTCTCCTCGGTCACCGCGATGCGCTCGCGCTCGGCCGCGCCACGGACGGTCTCCCAACGGCGGCCGCCCTCGCCGACGGTGGTGCCGGCCAGGTGGTGGAAGCCCTCGACCTCGGTCATCGCGACGTCGCGCGGCACGACCACCACGCGTACCTCCCGCAGCAGCAGGCCGGCGGCGACCTCCGGATTCTGGAGGACCAGCTCCAGCTCGGCGTGCGCCTTCTGCCGCGCCGATACCGGCCGGTGAACCCGGTGGTCGACATCCACCAGCAAGCGGGCGGCCGCCGTCGCGAACTCCGCCGAGGACAGCCCGTCCCGCAGAGGCCCGACGAAGTCGGTGTCCGCCGCGAGGGAGCGACGGGTCTCGGGCGAGAGGGAGTCCAGGGTCAGGAGGCGGTCGTGCGGACTCAGCTCCAGGATGTCGGACACCCTCGGCGGCCCGGCGAGCGGAGGCGGCGGAGGCGGCGTGGGCAGCGTGGGCAGCGTGGGCGCAACCGGCTCCACGTGCTCAGACTCAGGCGCAGGCACCGGCAGAGGCACCGGCACCGGCTCCTGCTCCACGTGCGGCGGAAGCGGCGGCACTACCGGCTCCACATGCGCAGGCGCAGGCGCAGGCGCAGGCACCGGCACCGGCACCGGCACCGGAGCAGGCTCCTGCTCCTGCTCGTGCTCCACACGCGGCGGAGGCGGCGGAGGCAGCGTGGGCACAACCGGCTCCACGTGCTCAGCCGCAGGCACCTGTTCCACGCGCGGCGGAGCGGTATCGGGTACTGGTACGGGTTGCACGCTCCAAGGGCCGGGGCCGAAATCGGCGCCGCCGGTGTAGAGGTCCGTCGCGCCGATCTCGATGACCCGGTTGACCTCGGCCTCGTCGTCCGTGGGGCTGACGCCGAAGCTCAGCAGCACCGGTACGCCGTTCTCGTCCGTCCGGCCGGTGGCGACGGCCACGTGGTTGCCCTGACCGTAGACCACGATGTCGCCCTCGCGGGGCAGCGGGGTGTCGTGGGCGGTCGAGTCGTAGCTGGTCCTGGTGTGCGGGAGCAGGCGGGAGATCAGGTTCTTCGTCCACTGCGGTCCGTCCAGACCGCTCGCGTACGTGTCGTGGATCCACTCCCAGGAGACCAGTCCCTGAGAGTGCGCGGTGAGCAGGACGGACTCCCAGCAGTTGAGCGTGCTGCCGGCCGCGAGCGGCGGCGGCTGGTCCGCCGGGCCGTCCAGTGCCCAGGTGGCGAAGTCCGTCTTCTCCAGGTCGAGCGCACCCGAGGCGCGCCATTCCAGGACGACCCCACGCCGGGCCAGGTCGCGCATGGCGTCGGCGACTTGGCGGCCGCCGTCCGGAACGGGCAGGTCGAACCGGCCGCCGAGGTGGTCGGCGCGCAGCGCGAGCAGGCCGTCGAGGAAGGCCTGCGGCGGCGGGCCCGCGGCGGCTCCGGAGGCGTGGGCTCCGGCGAGGGCGGCGAGCGCGGCGTCGTCGAGCAGCCCGAGCTCGTGCAGTCGGCGACCCGCCGCCAGCACGTCGTCCGGACGGTTCACCGCGCCGGGGCCGATGCTGTCGGTGAGTTCCAGGCCGAGTGTGCGGGCCTGCTCGGGCGACAGCGCCGAGCCCAGGTGCCCGGTCACCGCCCGTACCAGCGGCTCGACGGCCGCCTCGGGTACCGGGCTCTTCAGCGGCGGCGCGTTGCGCAGCCTGACCCGGCGCTCCTCGATCTTTCGGAGCAGCGGCTCGGCCTGCTGCCGTACGGCCTCGGCGTCCACCGGCTCCAGGGCGCCCAGTTCCTCCAGCCGGCGGGTCAACTGCAGGACGTCCGAGGGGGCGTTGTTGTGCCGGCCCTCGGCGCCGACGAAGGCTCCCGAGGCCATCCGCAAGCCTGTCCGGTTTCCGGGCACACCCCGGTTGGCCTGCGCCAGCAGGAACTGGGGCGGCTGCGGGGCGGGTTGTTCCTGCTGGTGCTGCGGCTCGGTGTCGGTGTCCTTCGGCGGTTCCGGGGCCTCGGGCTGCTTGGGCTGCTCCTGGCCCTGGCTCTCCTGCTCGGGCTGCTCCTCGGCCTTGTCGTTCTGCTCGGACTGCTCCTCGGGCTGCTCCTCGGCCCGGTTCTCCTGGTGGATCTCCGGCTCGGACTCCTTGGGCTGTTCCTTGGGCTGTTCCTTGGGCTGTTCCTTGTCCTGCCCGGTGGGCTTCGGGGCGGGCGGCTTCAGCTGTCCGGAGGCGCCACCGAGCAGTTCGGCGACCTGCCCCGCGATGTCGTTCGACGCCGGGGCGGCAGGCTTCGGCTCCGCAGGCTTCAGCTCCTCGGGCTTCGGCTCCTCCTCCGTGTCCGGCCGGAGGCTGTACGGGTCGGACGGCCGTCGGCCCGTGCGCCAGTTCTCCTTGGTGAAGTAGGTGTCGTCCGGCCCGGTGTACTCCCGCGTGATCGACTTCTTCGGGATGCCCACCACGACCGGGACGTCACCGGTCACCGTCCGCGGCCGCCACGACCAGGGGCCGGAGCGGTGCCCGAAGGAGATCGTGAACTTCACGTGTCCCTGGAAGCGCACCAGCGGCTCAGGGAACTTGGAGTTGGCCACGGCCCGTTCGGCGAGGGTGCGTTCACCGCCGGTGCGGCGGCCCGCGCCGCCGCCGAAGGTGATCCCGGCCATGATCTTGCCCTTGACCTTGGAGAACTCGACGCCGAGCTGGCCCATCAGCTGGGTCATCCGGGAGGACAGCGCCCGCTCGGTGAAGCGGGTCGCCAGTTCGGCGGACTGGGCGATCTCCGACTTCTTCTCCTCACGCCCCTGGCCGAGGCCGACCAGTTCGGCCTTGACCGTGACGCTGACCGTGTCGAGGACGCCCAGCCGGAGGGTCTTGACCCGCTCCCCTCCCGCCGTCAGGTCCGGGAGGGCGTCGATCAGGGGGCCCCGGTCGAACATCCGCCTGAGCTTGCGCATGGCGGCCGAGTTCTCGTTCAGCCGGAACTCGTTCCGGCCCAGGGTGGTGAGCAGGTTGCGCAGCGATCCGACGTCGGGCAGGTCGACGACCAGGTCCTCGGAGCGGAGGCCCTCCCAGACCTCCCTGGGCGGCACGGGGTGGGTGATCTCGTTGGTTCCACGCTTCGGCTTGACCGTCTCCCGACCGGGGCGCGGGGCCTGGTAGGAGGCCTCCTCCCGGGTGGTGACCGGCTGCGTGTCGGAGGTCTCCAGCAGGACCTCGAAACCCACCTCGACGGCGACGGTGGCCTGCCGGCGACCCCGCCCCCGCGTCGTCGGCGCGGCGGGCGTGCTCGGGCCGCCGGCGCCGTGCGGGGTAGCCGGGGCGGCGTTCTCCGCGTTGCCGTCCTTGAGAGCCTCCTCCTTCAGGGGCTCCTTTCCGGCCTCCTTCGCGGCCTCCTTCGCCGCCTCCTGGTCCCGCCAGGAGCGGGCCGACTCCTGGATCCGCCGGCCCTGCCGATCGAGTTCGTCTCCGAACGGCTTGGGCAGAGGCGCACCCTCAGGCAGCTTCTCGGTCTCGCGACGGAGCGCCTCCTGGCGAAGGCGCTCGGTCCGCGCCTCCTCGGGGAGCGTGCCGCGGACGGGCCGCGCCGACCCCTTGCGGCGCATCTCGACCTGGATCATCGCGGCGCCCTCGAAGACGCTGCCGGCGACCTTGGTCTTGGTCGCCACACCGGTCCGGCCGACGCCGTCGTGCTCCGCGGTCCGTTCCTGGCCCCGGACGTGGCTCAGAGTGCCGCCGGCCACGACGGCGACGGGCACCGCCCCGAGCGGGTCGGTGGTGCCCACCACCCGCGCGGTGAAGGTCTCGTCGGTGCCCCGGTTCTGGCCGGCCGTCCCGTCGGGGCCGCCGTGGGCGACGCCGCTGCTGCCGCCGGTCGCGAACTCGGTCTCGACCGTGTCGGCGGTGTGCCGCATCTCCCGTACGCCGGCCCATCGGAGCACGACGGTGCCACCGGGCACCTTCACGAGGAGCTCCTGGCCGGCCATCAACGCCCGCAGCCGGGACTGCAGCGCTCCCGGCAACAGGGCAGGCGCCAACCTCCGCCGGACCCGCCCCCAGCTCGCGCCGTACACCTCCCGTCCGCGGCCGTCGAGCTGGTCCAGCAACGAGGTGCGGACGACCTGGCCGGCGCCCGTCGGCTGGGCGCCGACGGGGGGCTTCGGCGTCCCGTCCTCCTGGCCGGCCGCGCCGCCCTTGGGTTCCGGGGCCCAGACCCGCAGCACCACGTCGGAGCCGCTCAGCACGCCGGAGGAGACGATCCGCTCCGGCACCGAACGGAAGGTGCCGGGGGCCGGGGCGACGCCGGTCTTCGGGTCGATGGGCAGTTCACGGACCGGGAACACGAAGTCCGCCGCGGTGACGGCGGTCGTCCCGCCCGAGGCGTGGGCGAGATTCCGCCGGTCCGACCGGTCGAGCAGCACCTTCGGCAGCGTCGACTTCGCCACGATCTCGATGTCGAAGGCCACGTCACCGGTGAACCGGGCCGCGCGCTCGACCGTCTTCTCCTTCTCGGACCGGCCGGTCACGGCGTCCCGTGTCGCGCCCACCGTCTCCTGCACGGCGGACGACTGGCCGAGCGTCACCGCGACGTACGGGAACTTCCCCTCGATCGCCGCCGCCACGCTGACTCCGCTGCGCACGTCGCGAAGCGCCCCGATGGACGACACCGTCTCACCGCCGCGCTCGAACTCGCACTTCTCGATCAGCTCCTGGTAATCCCGCATGGTCACCTTGGCCCGGGCGACCCGGACCTCGACGGTGAACCCTTGATGCGACACCGAGACGCTCAGGCTGCCTCCGGTGGTGAGGGCCGACAGTCGGGGGCGCAGCGCCGTCTCGTCGAGGCGGGGGGCGAGGGCGGCCTCGACCCAGGCCCA
Source organism: Kitasatospora sp. NPDC127121 (assembly GCF_042677305.1). Classification (NCBI taxonomy): domain Bacteria; kingdom Bacillati; phylum Actinomycetota; class Actinomycetes; order Kitasatosporales; family Streptomycetaceae; genus Kitasatospora; species Kitasatospora sp. NPDC127121. The sequence goes on from NZ_JBHXTQ010000053.1 coordinate 17,330, forward strand.
GTGACGGCCGAACAGCGGCTTCAGCTTGGCGCCCACGGCGTCGAGGACGGCCCGCGCGTCCTGCAGTCCCAGCACGGGGTCGGACGGTCCGAGTTCGCCGGTCCGGGACACCCGGGACGGCGGCTGCACGCTGGGCGTCCGGTCCGGCGCGAGGATCGGCTTGGGGGCCTTCGGGAGGAGCGGGATGTTCTCGACGCCCGGCGTCTCCTCGACGACCGGGGCCTCCTCCACCTGCGCGGCCTCGTCGGCGTGCTGGACCTCCTCGCGGTCGAACACCAGGCGGGCCGGGCGAAGACCCTCGCCCTCCGGCGTGCGGTGCGGTGCGGTCAGGGACTGCGGGACGGCCAACAGCGTCCGGACCAGGGCCCGTTGGGGCGCGGTCGAGCCGTCCCCGCCGTTCTCGACGACCTTGAGGTCGAGCTCGACGGTGGCCAGGTAGACGACCATCTTCTCGGCGAACTTCGCGTTGGCGGTACCGCTGACGGAGTCCGCCGCCCGGTCGCCGCTGCGCCACCGGGTGGTACGGCCGGCTCCGCCGGAGGCCGCCATAACGGTGTGGGCCCTGAACTCGGGCCCGCCCTGGAACTGGCCGCCCGCCGCGTGGAAGGAGTTCTCCCGGACGCCGCCGGCATCCGCCCACTCGTTCACGACGTTCAGCTCGGCGTCCTTCTCGAACTCCCGAACGTACTCCAGCTTCTGGACCTTGGCTCCGGCCAGCACCAGGGCGTCCCGCTCGCCGGTCCTGACCAGCAGCGGCGACTGGAGGTCGATGCCGTGGGTCATCCCGGTCAGCAGGGCCCCGAGCCGCTCGCTGCGGAAGGCCCCGCGCACCAACGGGCCGAGCTCGTTCCAGCCCTGAGCACCGAAGGTGCGGCGCCCCAGCGTCTCCAGGACCTCCCTGAGCGGCCCGACGGGCTCGGTGGTGCTCCCGGGAACGTGCGGGACGACATCGAGCACGACCGTGCCCGGCGGCAGTCCGGTCTTGCCCTTCGCCGGGTCGGAACCCCACAGCTCGGGCTTGGGCTCCCGCGCGAGGGAGCCGGGGTCCAGCTCCGGCCCCTGGAGCGGTCCGGATTCGGCGTCGGGACGGAACGTGCTTTCCGTGCCGCCGGCTTGGCATTCCGCGGTGTCGAAGAGCACCCGGAAGGCCAGCCGTGTCGTCGCCCGCTCCGGGGAGACGACTCCCTCCGGGTCCCAGTGCGCCAGGGCGAGTTCGGCGGTGCCGTCGAAGAGCGTGCCCTTGATCTTGGCCTTGAGGGCGGTTCCGGTCCGCTGGGAGCTCTGCTCGATGGTGTTCCGGTCGCTGCCGCGCTGCCCGTTCGCGCCCCCCGTACCGGCGCCCCCGAGGAAGTCCTTTCCGCCGCTCGACTGCTTGGCCGAGATGGCCAGTGCCAACGCCCGGGCCTTGGCGTCGGACTCGGTGACGGCGCTGGTGACGTCGGTGCCGGTGTTGAACTCGCCCGCGTCGGTGTTGCGCAGGTACGTCAGGTCCAGCACCTTCGCCGACACCAGGATGCTGCCCCGGCCGTCGGACAGCGGGATCTCCAGCGGCTCACCGGCCGTCATCGACCTCAGCTGGGTCTGCAGGCTGGGCAGGTCCAGCTGGGCGAGGATCTCGGCCCGCACCGAACTCCAGGCGTCGCCGAACCTCTGCCGCCCGAAGGCCTCCAGCCCGGAGGGCGCGCCGGCCGCTCCGAACAGCGCCGTGTCACCCGCGGCGGCGTTCCCGCGCCCGTGCAGCGTGTCGACGTTCTTGACCACGTCCATCCCGCCCAGCGCCGCCGTCCGCAGCACCCGGGGCGGCGGGGCGTGGCGGATCTCGTCGGGCGCAGGCCCGACGGAAGCAGCCTCGGCGGCCGGCGTGACGATCCGCACCGGCAACGGGACCCGCACCGGCTCCGGACGCTGCTCCGCGCCGGTCCGCCCGGTGTTCACCACCGGGGTCCGGGAGAACGGCGGCAGGAGCGTCCGCACGCCCGGGACCCCGGAGAAGTCGAGGTCCAGCCGGACCGTCGCGTCCACCCACAGCACCGGCTCGGCGGTCTTCCTGCGGTGGGTCATCCGGCCGGTCGCGGTGATCGTCACCGCCTTGCTCCGGTCCATCATCCCGCTCACCGGCCCGGACAACCCGGTGTTCGACGCCGGCTTGCCGCTCACCACCAGACCCCCGCCCCACCGGGACCGGCTCTCACGCAGGGTGCCCGCTCCGGCGGACGAGTCGCCGCCGTCCTCGAACTCGAACTTCTCCGTCCGATGCTTCGTGACGGGCGTCTCCAGCGTGGCGCTGATCCGCAGCGTCCCGGAGCCTCCACCGAGGTCCAGGGGCACCAGCAGATCGTCGCCCCGGGTCATCCGCGACAGGTTGGGCTCCAGCATCCCGACGTCGAGCTGCTCGGCGAGCCGCTGCCGGATCTCCTCCCGCCGGCTCGCCGAGACACCTGCGGGCAGCTGTCCGAGTACGGCCGCCACGACCTGGTCGTCCTCCCCGTCGACCAGCACCACCCGGTCGCCCGCGCTGATCCGGCCCTGCTCCGTCATCCGGCCCGGCGGGGCGGGCAGGGGCGGCGCCTTGGGCGGCTCCGGCGCCTTGGGCAGGTCCTCCTGCTTGGGAGGCTCCTGCTGCTGCGGCAGGTCCTCCTGCTTGGGCAGTTCCTGCTGCTGCGGCAGCTGCTGTTCCTTTGGCTGCTCCTGCTCCTTGGGCAGCTCCTGCTCCTTGGGAGGCTCCTGCTGCTGCGGCAGTTCCTCCTGCTGCGGCTCCTGCTGCCCCTCGTGATCCTGCTTCGGCGTAGGCGTAGGCGTAGGCGTCCGCTCAGGCTCCTTCAGCGGCGGCGGAGTCGGCTTGGTCTGCGACTCGGTGACCACAGGCACGTCGGCCGGACGCGGCGTGGTGGGCCGAGGGGTCGTCGGCTGCATCGCGCTGTAGTGGGTGACGCGAATGTCCTCCTCATTCGAGCGGAGGATGTGGACGATCCGCTCCGACCCCTCGTTCAACAGACGGGGCACGGAGGCCTGGTCGTACACCCTCAGCTGGATGCCGAAGGCGTGGGCGGCCACCACCGCGATCTCGTCGTAGAACGGGGTGGTCCACAGCACCCGGTTGCGCACCGCCATGTCCACGAATTGGCTGAGCGGCAGATCGGTCAGGTCGGACAGCGTCAGGTGCCGGGGGTCCCTGTCCCCCGCCTGCACCCACACCAGCTCCCTGAGTGCCGGCATCCGGTCGAGCACGCGGTCCCAGGTCGCCGTCCGCTGCGGCCCGTCCTCGCCCAACACCGCGAGGAGGTGCTCCAGCACGTCTCCTCTGCTCAGTCCCAGGTTCTCCGCGCCGGCGATCGCCGTCAACTGCTCACGGTTGAAACCGTCATCGGAGAGCAGGAACCGAAGGGGACTCATCCCCAGGGCGTCGAGGTCCGTCCGCTGCCTGGTGCCTTCCTGCCCCCGGAACCACTGCGAGACGGCCGCGCGTGCGCCCCTGACGTCCAGGTGCCCGTGGCCCCAGGAGTCCAGTTGCCGGGGCGCGCTGGCCAGGATCGACGTGAACAGGCAGTTGCCGTCGCCCGGGACCCGCAGGACGTCGAAGTGCGACCCGTCGCCCACCGACCTCTGCCCCGTCACCGGCCACTCCCGCGTGGCGGGCGTCGGCGGGGCCGCCGGCGGGACGCCGCCCTGCCCGGTCTCGCCGAGTGCCCCGAGGCGCCTGTCCTTCGACTTCGCCGTGTCGTCCTTCTTCTTCTTTTTCGGGTCCACCGCCTTCGCCGGCGGGTGCGAACCCTGCTCGGTTTCCGGTTCCGTACCCGGCACGAACTTGACCCAACGGCCTCGGGTGCCGTGCTCGTCACTGAGGAGGCCGAGCGGGGCGTAGCGCTGACCGGCGGCCACGTTGACCGAGGTCGTGGCCGCCCAGACGACCCTGCCGGTGGCGTTGGCGAACTGCTGCGCCACCACCTGGCCGTTGTCCCCGCGGGCGCCCGCCTGGCAGGCGAACAGCACGATCTGGGCGTCGGGGGGCATGCGCCGGAAACTGGGCCGCCTGCGGATGACCTGGCCCAACGCGTCGCCCGAGAGGTGGACCTTCCTGGTCCCGTCCGTCTGCTTCGACAGCGTGGGCAGGAACGTCGCGAGGTGCGTGGCGTGCGTCATGACCGCGTAGATCGGGGCCGCGACGTTCCAGGGGACGAGCCCGATCGTGCTGAGGTCGGGGTTGTCCGAGGCCCCGGCGGCCGCGATGTCCTCCTGGTCGTAGAAGTCGGACGGCAGGTACTCGAAGTGCGGGTTGGTCGGGTCGAACCCGTCCCGCACCTTCTCCCAGTTCCGGGTGAGCGAGTCGTCCCGGAAGAGCCGGCCTCCCGACTGCCCGCCGAGCGGGAACAGGATGGGCTGGCTGTCGAGGTCCGTCGCGTCGATCGGGTAGGTCGAGTTCGAGTCGACCAAGCGGCCGTTGTCCTTGTGGACCTTCCTGACCTGGACGGTGTGGGAACCCTGCTCCTCCACGAGGGCCGGGTCCGGCGGAACCTCCTTGATCCAGAACCCTCGCTCCACCTTCGCGCCCGGCTTGTCCGCCAGTGCGGAGCGCAGTCTGCCCTTCACCCTGATGACACCGCCGGACATCGAGGTCGCCACGGAGTTGGTCCACACGGTCCGCCCCGTCGCCTTGGCCAGGGCACGGGGGAACGCCAGGTCCGCCCCCAGGCTCGCAGGGCCGACGAGCACCAGCGGGGTTTCCGGGGTGATGCGGTCGAGCGGCAGGTCGGACGCCACGCCCTCGGCGAGCTTCTCGGGGTCGAGGTCGTCGAGCTTCTTGGGCATCAGCACCAGGAGCGGTTCGGGCCCGGTGACGTCGGTCAGGCTGTAGTGCTTGCTCGTCTCCGGCGCATCGGCGCCGGGCTCGGTCCCAGGCTGCGGGACGGGTTTGGGGCCGCCGTCGGACACCTTCTTGGGATCGTTCCAGTAGTAGACGTTGCGCGCGGTCTCCAGCAGCTCCGGCGGCGCCTCCGACCAGCTTTCTCCCCGCACCTCCAGCGCGACCACGGCTCCACCGGGCGTGGTCACCAGGCGGGTCCGGTACTCCTCTTCGCGCGGCTCCTGCCCCTGCGGCGCGGGTTCGACCTGGTCGGGGGCCGCGACGGGCTCCTCGTGCGGTGCGTCCACCGGCGGCGTGTCCGCCGCCAGCCGCTCCCGCAGGGCGGCCCGGAGGGCGGCCCCGGTCAGCGCCGGGTCGACCAGCACGGCCGTGTCCACCAGCCTCCGCAGGTGCTCCGGCACCGGGCGCTGCCGGTCGGGCAGCGCGTGCAGTTCGTGGGCCATGCCGCCCAGCCAGCCGCCGGTCAGGAAGGGCACCCGCATCCGGTACTCGTCACGGGCGAGACGCTCCAGGCGCCGCAACGCCCGGACCCTTTCGAACTCGCGGGTGACCCCACCGGGGGGCGCGTCCGGGTGGAAGAGGTCGTCGTGCAGCTTGAGCAACGCCCCCGCGGCCAGCTTCTCCCGCGAGGACGGCGCGGACGCCGAGGACACCTCGCCGGGCGGTACGGTCGTCGACTCGCCCGGTTCGTTGGCGAGTTCCCTGGCGGCGTGGTCCAGCGCCTCCCGGTCGACGGTGCCACCGGCGCCGTCGATACCTCGGGTCACGACGGACGCCGGCTGAGCGGCCTTCTTCGCAGACTTGGCGGTCTTGGGGGCGAGAGCGGTGTCGTCGCCGCCGAGTCGGTTCCGGTCGGACGTCGGCTCGATGTGCTCCGCCTTGGCACCGGGTCCGCGCTCCCCCGGTCCTCCCGCGAACCCGGGCATCAGGCCATGACGCCGCAACGACTCGACGTTGATGCCCAGTTCGGAGGCCAGCCGGTGAGCAGGGTCGGCGACCCCGTTGGAGCGGTGTTCGGCGAGCAGCCTCCGCGCCTCGGCCAGGGAGACATCGCCGTGCACACCGCCGCCGCCACCCGACTTGTCCCGCAGGTCGGCCAACTGCTGCTGCCACTCGGCCTCCTCGGCGGCCTCCCGGCGTACCTGCCGCTCGGTTTCCCGCTGATCCTCCTCGGCCCGCAGACGCTGCCGCTCGGTCTCCCGCTGCTGCTCGCGGACCTCCTCCTCGGCGCGCAGCCGCTCCCGCTCCTTGAGGGCCTGCCGGTCGGCCTCGGCGCGGACGGCCGCGTCGGCCGCCCGCTGCTTCCGGCGCTCGGCCAGCTTCGTCTCCGCCTCCGCGGCCTCCTGTGCGCGCCGCGCGGCCTCCTGCTGGAAGGCGGGATCGTTCTTCTGCTCCTCCCGGCGCTGCTCGGCGGCGTCGCGGCGCTGGTCCCGCTGGCCGGACTCGGTGACCCGCCCGTCCCGGGTGGCGTCCTCGCCGCCCAGCTTGGCTCCCTTGCCGGGGAACTTCTCAGCCGGGGTCTTGCCCTCCGACCCCGCCGTGCCCGAATCCTTCAGGTCGCCGAACCCGTGGATCCCGGACTTCGGAGCCGGCTGCTGCTGCTCGCCACCGTCCGAGCCCTGCTTCCCCTCCTCCTTCGGCGGCACCGCCGGCGGGTGCTCCTCCTGCGGGCCCGCCCCGGTCTCGTCCGTCAGCAGGTGCCCCTCGCCGGGGAACTTCTCCGCCGGAGCCTTCTCCTTGCCCGGATCCTTCACATCGCCAAGCCCGTGAACGCCCGTCTTCCGATCCGGAGGCACCGTCCCAGTACCACCGCCCGAACCCTCAACCAC
>NZ_JBHXTQ010000053.1:24119-25230 GCF_042677305.1 Kitasatospora sp. NPDC127121
CCCATCCTTCGGCGGCACCGACGGCGGACCGTCAACCGTCCGCCCCTGACCGGGGAACTTCTCCGCCGGAGCCTTACCCTTCCCCGAATCCTTCACATCGCCAAGCCCGTGAACGCCCGTCTTCCGATCCGGAGGCACCGTCCCAGCACCACCGCCCGAACCCTCAACCACCCCATCCTTCGGCGGCACCGACGGCGGACCGTCAACCGTCCGCCCCTGACCGGGGAACTTCTCCGCCGGAGCCTTACCCTTCCCCGAATCCTTCAGGTCACCGAGCCCATGAACCCCGGACTTCCGATCCGGAGACTGCTTCTCGCCACCACCCGAGCCCTCCGCCCCGTCCTTCGGCGGCACCGGCGGAGCATCATCCGTCAGCAAGTGCCCCTGACCGGGGAACTTCTCCGCCGGAGCCTTACCCTTCCCCGAATCCTTCAGGTCACCGAACCCGTGAACCCCGGACTTCCGATCCGGACCTTGCTGCTCGCCACCACCCGGACCCTCGGAGTCGGCGGGGGCCGGCTCCACCTGGGTCTGACTGCCCTCGGACCGTCCTCGGTCCTGCACTCCGCTACCGACAGGGCCGGGCCCGCCCTCGGGCCGCCCGTCCGAGCCGGAGTCCGGCGCGGCGGCACCGGAGCCGTCGCTCTCCTTCTTGGCGTTCAGATCGTCGATCGTGCGGAATTTGAGCTCCCGTGTCGAACGCGGCCTCTTGGCGTCGGCCAGAGCCTTGGCCTCCTCACGCTCCACGAAGGACGGATCCGCCAGCGCCTTCGCCTTGCGATCCGCCTCGCCCTGCTCACGCTGCTGCCGGTGCAACTCGGCCTGCGTCACGTACGCGGGATCGGGCAGCGGCTCCTTCTCACCGTCGCCGCCAGGCTCCTTGGGCGCCTCCTCATCCGCCTTCGGCGGACCAGACGCCTCCTTCGCCTTACGAGCAGCCTCAGCAGCCGCCGCACGGTCCTTCTCACCCTGCTCACGCAGCTGCCGGAACGCCTCGGCCTGCGACGAATACCCGGGGTCAGGTAGCGGCTCCTTCTCGCCATCACCCGGCTTCTTGACCCCGTCACCGTCCGCCTGCGACGTATCCGACCCCTCCCTCGCCTGACGAGCC
>NZ_JBHXTQ010000053.1:25329-58349 GCF_042677305.1 Kitasatospora sp. NPDC127121
CTTCTCAGCCTGCGCACGCAGCTCCCGCTGCAACTCACCCTGCGCACGCAGATCCCGGTGTATCTCACCCTGCGCCGTGTACATCGGGTCAGGCCTCGACTCCTCCTCACCGTCGCCACCAGTCTTCTTGGCCCCGTCACCGTCCGCCTGCGACGTATCCGACCCCTCCCTCGCCTGACGAGCCTTCTCAGCCTGCGCACGCAGCTCCCGCTGCAACTCACCCTGCGCACGCAGATCCCGGTGTATCTCACCCTGCGCCGTGTACATCGGGTCAGGCCGCGGCTCCTTCTCACCGTCGCCACCCGGCTTCTTGGGCGCCTCCTCGTCCACCCGCGGCGGACCGGACGCCTCCTTCGCCTTACGAGCAGCCTCAGCAGCCGCCGCACGGTCCTTCTCGCCCTGAAGGCGTTGTTCCCTGAGGTGTTCGCGCTGGAGTTCGTACTCGGACTTGGGGGTGTCCTTGCGAGGGCCGTTCGGGTCGGGGTCCTTACTGCCTTCCGGCCCGCCCTCGGTCTTGGGAGGCCGTCCGTCGCCCTCCTTGGACGGCTTCGGGTCGGGCTTGTGGTCAGGGTTCGGGTCCCGCTTGGGGTCCGTCGTGCGGTCGGGGTTGTGGTCGGGCTTGTGGTCGGGGTTCGGAGGGTCGGGCGTGTGGTCGGGCTTGGGGTCCGGCTTCGGGTCCGGCTTCGGGTCGGGCTTCGGGTCCGGCTTCGGGTCCGGCTTCGGGTCCGGCTTGGGATCGGGCTTCGGGTCCGGTTTCGGTGCAGGCCGCGGATCCGGCTTCGGGTCGCCGCCGCCCGCCGTCGCCGTGGTGCCACCCGTCTGCTTGCCCTGGTCGCCCCCGGACTCGGTGGGGCGGCGGGTGGCGGGGTCCGGCGTGGTCCGGCCACCGTTGCCGGTCTGCGAGCCGGGCTTGGAGGTCTTGTCCCCGCCCGGCGTCTCCGTGCCGACCGACGGCTTCGGGCCCGTCGCCTTGCCGCTCTCGGAGCCGGCCGCGTTCGACCCGCCGTCCGTCTTGGACCCGCCCTCGGTGCTGGGCCCGCCGTCGGTGCGGTGCGAACCGGACGGCGGGGTGAGCGAGGTGGTGCGGCCGCCGCCCTCGGTGCTGGTCAGATGCGGGCCGCCCTCGGTCGGGGCGGGGAGGCGCTCGCCGAGCCTGGGCACCGGGAACGGCGCGGCGTGGCCGGACAGGTTGGTGGCCACGGACAGCAGGGTGAGGGGGTGGAGCGGGTGGAAGTACTTGCTGCCGTCGTGGGGGATGTCGGCGTGCTGGAGGTCCCGGACGAAGTTGACGTACTTGGTCATCAGGGGCGAGGTGAGGCCGTGCATCAGGTGGCGCGCGCCGCCCATGAGGAAGCCGCTGAGGAAGCTCGCGCCGCTGGCCGAGAACTCGTGGTTCGGCTCGAAGATCAGGTTGTAGAAGCCCTCGGTCAGGTACTGGTTGAGACCGTTCTTGACCTGCTCGCCGAGTACGTGGCCGAGCACGAACATCGTGTTCATCTTGCCGACGCGGCCGGCGAGTTCGGGAAGCTTCTCGGCCAGGAGCTTGAGTTCTCCAGTGGCGACCTTGGAGTTGTTCGCGATCTCGCGCAGGGCGGCGGCCAGGCCCGCGCGGGCTTCCCCCGACTTGGCCCACTTCTGGGCGAACTCCTTGCCGAACGCCGTTCCCAGCTCTCGGGCGAGGTCCTTGCCGAGGGCGGGGCCGAGGTGCTTCTCGAAGGACTTCGCCATGTTCTCCGCGAACTGGGCCCCGGCCTTGGCGCCGGTCTTGCCGCCGGCCGCGAAGCCCTTGGAGAGGAAGGCGGAGTTCTCCCGCAGGAGCTTTTCGAGGCTGTTGGCGAACTTGTTCGCCGCCTCGTCCCCGATCGCCCGGCCGGCGCCGGCCCCGGCTTCCTTCGCCCCGGCCTTCCCGAGCCCCTTGGCCCCGGCGTTGCCGAGTTCCTTGGCCCCGACATTGCCGAGTTCCTTGGCGCCGAGGTTCGCGAACTCCTTGGTCCCGCCCTTGGCGATCCCGGCGGCCAGGTTCTTCAGCGAGGCGCTCAGTTCCTTCGAGACGAAGAGCTTCCCGAACATCTTGCCGAAGAGCTTGCCCAGGCCCATGCCCAGCAGGTGCAGCGGGCCGGCGATGATGCCGCTGATCGCGCCGAAGATCGCGGCCTGCTTGGTCAGGTCCTTGTCCCACTCGTGCCGGTTGCCCTGCCCGAACTGGATGCCCTGGATGATCCCGTCCATCACCAGGCCGCCCACCACACCGAAGAAGGTGTGCATCAGGATCACCTGGAGGAGCTTCTTCAGCAGGTTGATGATGATCGTCTTGACGACCTGCTTGACGGGCTCGACCGCGAGGAGCGAGGTGCCGGCGGTGAACGGGGACCAGAAGATGGCCAGCGCGATCTCGATCAGCAGCTGGACGATCTGGCCGATGATCATCCACTTCGTGTACTCCACGGTGTTCGCGACCTTGCCCGCGAACTCGCTGAGCTGCTTGCAGAGTTCGGTCGCCGTGGCGATGTAGTTGGTGCCCTCCTTCCCCTGGCCGACGAACCGCCCCATGTCCTGTTCGAAGGCCTCGGCGGTCTGCCCCTCGAACTGCTGCCGGCACTTGGCCACCAGGTCCACGATGTAGGCCTCGAGCTGCGGCAGTTCCTCGGAGAGCGTCTTGTACTCGTCCCGGACGTCTCGCAGCAATCCCTCGTTGGACTCCGGCCACGGCATCCCGGTGAGGATGTGGAAGAAGGTCGCCACGCCGGGCGAGACCTGGATCGAGGAGTGGGCCATGGCGGGGAGCCTCCGGCTGCGAAGCCTGCTGGTGCTGTGCGGTGCGGGTGGGGAACGGCGCCGTCCGGCGCTATCGGCGGGTCACTTCACCAACCCGGCATTGTGCTCGTCGGTCGAGTCGAACAGGTCGGCCACGTTCATGCCGTTCTTCGCGACGCGCGCCAGCTTGTCCCTGATGCCGCCGACCAGTTCGAGCAGATTGGTGGTCGGCTCGTCCACCTTCTCGTGGTACTGCTTGCCGATCTCGTCGGATCCGGCCGCCGTGCGGTTCACCTTGTTGACGTGGTCGATCTGGCCGTAGACCTTGTCGACCAGCTCGGACATCTTGTCGAAGTCGCCGAACGCCGCCTTCAGGTCCTCAAGTTTCACCAACTGCTTAGCCATTGAACTCCTCCTGCTTGTGGGTCTTGGTCTGGTCGGCTCCCGGCCGCATCGCGGTGAGCGGCTCCAGCAGCGCGTCCAGGTCCAGGCCTCCCAGCATCGACAGCAGGGGGTCCTCCTCCTGGTCGCCGGTGACCGCCAGGCGCAGCGACTCGCCGACCCCGTCGAAGGCGCGCATCGACCGGGTGATCTGCTCGCCCATCCGGGCCTTGGCCTCGTTCAACACGTCCTTGAGGACGGCGGCCAGGTGCGCGGGGGCCATCTCCTGGTAGGCGGTGGTGTGGAAGGTCAGCGCGAGCACCTCGCCCTGCGCGCCCACCTTCACGGTGAGCATCCGGTCCTTGGTCGTCACCGAGGCCGTCGCCGCCTGCAGTTGCCGGGTCATCTCGGCCATCTTGACCTGCTGCTCCTCCAGGGCGGCCATCGCCTGGGCGAGCTGCTCCTCGAACGAGAACGTCATCTCCGTGTTCCTTTCCACTCCCGTGACGCGGCGCCGACTCAGCGGCCGATCACTCCGCTGACCGCACCGGTGTCGGTGCCCCAGACCTCTTCGTCCTCGGCCAGCCAGGTGGTCCGCTGCCGGCCCTTCTCGCCCTGGCCGCCGCCCATTCCGCCGCCCATCGGCGGGACCATGGGCATCCCGCCGCCGCTGGTGTTCACCGAGCGGCCCCGCATCGCGGCGGCCTCCTCGGCGGCGAGCGCGGAGGCCTTCTGGCTCATCGTGGCCTTCTCGGCGGCGGCTGCTCCGGCGCCGGCGACCTTGGCCGCGGGCGGCGGTCCGCCGTTCTCCGCCACCCGGGGGCCGACTCCGCTGCTGGTGTTGAGGATCCGGGGGGCCTGGCCGCCGCCGGAGGTGCCGAGGCCCTCGTACGCTCCCCCACCGGCGCCGCTGAACATCCCCGGGTAGGTGCCGACCGCGCCGAAGCCGTCGCTCTGGTCGAGGCTGCTGCCCCCCGACCCCAGGTTCAGGGTCCAGGGCGTGCCCCCACCGGTGGACGGCGGGCGCGCACCGCTGATGTCGCCCCAGGTGATGGTTCCGCCACCACCACTGCCGCTGCCGCTGCCACTGCCGCCCACCGAGGCCCAGGCGTGCTGGAGGTCGCGCGAGCGCTGGATGTAGTCGGAGATCGGCTTCTTCTGGGGGTCCAGCAGGGTGCCGTCGTCGGCGATCGAGGAGCCCTTCTCGACCACGATCGGGTTGCCGTTGGCGTCCAGGATCTCCTTGCCGTTGGGGTCGACCACCGTGCCGTCCTCGCGGATGGTCGATCCCTTCGGCACCTTGGCGTTGGGGCCGTACACGCCTCCGCCGGTGCCGGCCGGCACGTTGGCGCCGGGGGGCACCACGATCGGCTTGCCGTCCTTGCCCAGCACCTCCTTGCCGGAGGAGTCGTAGACCTTGCCGCCCGAGATGTAGCCGCCGGGCGGGAGGAGGATCGGCTTCTTGTCCTTGTCCAGGAGCACGTTGCCGTCCTTGTCGCGGATCGGCGTCCCGGCGCCGAGGCCGCCACCGTTCCCGCCGGCGCCGTCGCCGCCGATGATCGGCGGCGGGGGGATGTGGGTGTTCTTGTCCCCCTTGCCGCCGCCCCCGCTACCGCCGCTGCCACCGGCGCCGTCGCCACCGATGATCGGCGGCGGGGGGATGTGGTTGTTCTTGTCCCCGCCGGCCCCGCCGTCCCCCCCGCCGGCTCCCCCGCTGCCGTCGCCGAGACCGGGCGGTGGAGGTGCGTCGGGGTTCTTGGGGTTGTTGGGGTCGTTGGGGTCCGGCATCTCCTTCGGCGGAAGCGTGATGCCGACCGGCATGAGGTCGAACCCGAGCTTGGTGATCAGCGGGTCGTACGCGCTCCCCAGTGCCGCCATCGCGTCGTCACCGGGCTTGTCCAGGTAGTCGGCGACCTTCTTCAGCCACCTCTCCTTGGCCTTCTGGTCGAGAGCGGCGTAGAAGGCGTCGTTGCGGGGGTCGCCCAGCGAGGAGGTGTCGTACTTCCAGGTGCTCTCCGCGGTCCAGTACATGGGGGCCTTGTGCATCTCCTCCCACAGGACCTCCTGGATGCACTGGTACGGGAACCCGGTGCTGTACCAGACCGTCTGCGCCGTCCTGACCGCCTTGATGACGACGCCGATTCCGTACGCCGCGTACTCCAGCGAGGGCCCGTAGTTGGCCCCGATCAACTGGTTGCGCAGGTCGTCGAGTTCGACGGCGAACCGTTCGAGGAGCTTCTTGAACTCGCCCGCCGCGTCACCCTCCCAGCTGTCGCCCGGGCCGTCGATCTGCTCCGCCCACTTGCGGAACGCCTCGGCCTGGGTCGACAACCACTTCGTGGTGTCCTCGATCGCCTTGGCCCCGGCCAGCAGGCTCTGCGGGTCGATCGTGTCGTTCCCGCGGGTACTGATCGGGAGCTTCGCCTTGGAGTCCGGAGCCACGTCGGTCGAGACGTCCGGCATGATCGGGTCGAGGATCAACTCGGCCTGGTGGTTGAACTTGGAGAGCACGCCGTTGGGGTCGTTCCCCCACTTGTCGTAGTCGATGTGGACGTTGATCTTGAAGTGGCGCGGGCCGCCATCGCCGTTGTTGGCGGTGCCGTCGTAGAAGTTCATCGCCCACCAGACGTCCGGGTTCCCCAGCCCCGTGCCGTCCGTCAAGTACGTCTGGGTGGACGCGTCCTTGGGGTCGAAGTACCCGTTCTCGACGGACATGTTCCCGGACTTGATCCATCTCTCGGCCTTCACTCCCGCGATCTTGTCCCGCGTGGTGATCTCCACCGGAGCCTGCTTGGAGTTGAAGGCGGCGAGCGTCGTCTCCCAGAGCATGGGCACGGAGGTCTCCAGGTGAGTCAAGGGGTTCAGGGGTACAGGGAGCCGACCGGAAGGGGAAGAGCGCTACTTCCCGCCGCCGCCACCACCGCCGCCACCGCCACCGACGGCGATGACGTCTTGCAGGATCTGCATCACTTGCGCGGCCGTCAGAGCCTCGTCGTGAGCGGTGTCCATCAGGTTCAGGAAGCTCAGGACGTCGAGCCGTCCCTTCTCCATCTGGTTGTGGAAGGTCTTGAAATCACCCACCACGGTGCTGGCGAGGTGCGTGAACCCCTTCGCCAGGTTGGTGCCGCTCTCGAAGTTCCCGGCCAGCAGCGAGACGTAGTGGTGTTTCGTGGTCACCGTGCCCTGGCCGCTGAAGCCCAGCATGGCCGAGTAGCCCGGGTCGGTCTCCAGCTGGCTCAGGTACGACGGCAGGATCGAGTTCGCGAAGTACTCGAGGTCGTCGTGGTTGACGCTGAGCGTGTGGCTCATGTCCGGTGCCGGGGGCCCGGGCGCCGGCGGGGTCAGGGTCGGTGCGTCGGGCACCTTCGGCGGCTCCGGCGGGCTAGTGGGCATCGCGCCCGCCCCTCCGGTCGAGCCGCTCCGCGGCCGTCATCAGATGCCCGCCGCGCCGCGCCGGTCCGCGTCGCGGAGCAGGCCGTGCATGGTGCGCAGGGTGTCGGCGCCCTGCTGGATGTCGGTGGTCATGGTGGCGTCCTGGCCGGCCAGCACCAGGTAGAAGGAGTGGGCCGCGGCGGCCAGGTCGCCCTTGAGCTGGTGCTCGGCGGTCTGGATGGCCTGGAGGCAGTCCTCCATCGCGGAGTGCATGCCGTTGCCGGCCTGGGTCAGGGCGTCCGCCGCCTCGTCGATGTTCGCGTGGTGGAGCTCGATGCTTGCCATGGCTGGTCCTTTCGGTCGGCTGGGGTCCGGCCCGGGCTGCCCGGGTCCGGCAGGTCTGTCGGCGCGGGCTGGATCAGAGGTTGAGGCCCTTGTAGACCTCGTCGCCCGCGCCGCCGCCCCAGCTGTTGGTGACGCCGTAGGCCTCGTCGTGGGCGGAGTTGATCTGGGTGTGCCCGGTGGAGAACCGGTCCTGGAAGGTGGCGTAGGCGCTCTTGAGCCGCTGGTACCGGGTCTGCCAGTCGTCGATCTTCCCCTGGTAGGCGGTGCTGCACGCGGCCTTGAAGTGGTTCTGGACTTCGAGGTTGACGTCCTCGACCTGCTGGCCGGCCCGCATCATGGCCTGGATGTGGGTGTCCAGGGTCGCCAGGACGGTCTTGACGGCCGCGTCGTCGGTCTGCAAGCCCGGAGGAGTGGTCATTGCGCTGCCTTTCGTCGGTACGGGTTCTCGGCTGCGGCGGATGCCGCCCGAGCGGGTCGGCCGACCCGGTCCATCTGCTTCAACGGACGCGTGCCGGGGGGTGGTTCACCTCGCGCAGGACGGTCCTGAGGGCCGCGGCGCGGGGCTCGCGGCGCCGGTCAGCGCGGCCGGGTCGAGGCTGGGGCCGGTCGGCAGCAGGGACAGCAGGGCCTCCGGGACGGCCGAGGGGACGACCTCGCCGTAGCCGAGCTGTTTGACCGCCGCGGCGGAGGCCAGCGGGTACTTCACCCCGGCGTCGGTGACCAGGTACAGGGTCGCGCCGACGCCCGCGCTGGACAGCGCCCGCACCAGGGCGCCGCCACCGGGCTTGACGGCGATGCTGTCGGCGCCGGCGCAGGCCGGGTCCACGCCCGGCTGGGCGGCCGGCGGCGGGCCCTCGACGGCGGCGGCGTCGACCAGGGTGACGGAGGTGGTCGGTGCCTGGTCGGTGAGCCGCAGGTCGGCGCAGACGCCCCGGTTCTGGGGGATCGTCACCAGCTCCGGCGGCGCGGCCGGCAGCCCGCCGGCGGCGGCGGACGGCTGGGCGGCCGGGGCGGTGTGCCCGGTGAGGTCGGCCGGGCCGAGCTGGACGGGGGCGACGACGTCGCCCCCGTAGGCGGCGCTCTGCGTGCGGGGGTCGTTGCGCAGCAGCTCGAAGGCCATCCGGCTGAGCGGGGTGAACCCCGCCGTGGTCAGCAGGTAGGGGTCGCCGCCGGGGCCGGTGAACAGCTGGCCGACCCGGGTGGGGTGGGCGCCGAGCTGCGGGCCGGCCTTGCCGCGCTCCCCCGGGTCGGGAGCGGCCAGGTCGGGGCCGGCGGCCAGCGCGTTGAGGAAGGCGGCCGTCACCGGGTAGGGGGCGACGGCGCTCTGGCCGAGGGCCTGGCGGGCGCCGTTGACGGTGTCCAGGCGCAGCCGGCGGCCGTGCCAGAGCAGGTACTCGGCGCCGTCCGGGGCGGCGACCAGCGCGCCCTGGCCGTCCGTCAGCCCGGTGCCGCGGCGGCCCGGGCCGACCGTCAGGGCCAGCTCCGCCAGGCGGCCGCCGGACGGGCCGGGCCGGCTGACGGCGCAGGCGAGCCAGGGCGCGTCGGCGAGCTGCTCGGCCCCGGGCAGGCCGTCGGGGGCGCCGAGGATGCCGATCGGGACGCCGCGCGGGGTGTCGGCCAGCGAGCGCACGCTGACCTGGTCGACCACCAGCTGGTCGCCGGCCAGCAGCCGGGCGCTGGCCTCGTTCAGCACGGGGTGCAGGCTGCCGTCCAGGAAGAGGTAGCGGGCGCCGCTCTCCTTCACCACCACCAGGGTGCCGGGCTTCTGCCAGCCGGTGGCGCCGCCGGGGACGATCACCCCGTACACGGCCGCCACCAGGCACACCACCACGGCGATGACCAGCCCGATGACGGTGCCCCGCGAGGTGCGCCCGGCCGGGGTGTCGGCCGCGTCGGGCTCGCCGCGCAGCATGCCGGTGGCGAGCCTGCCCATCACGAACAGGTGGGCCTGCACCTGGTCGCGCTTCGACTGCATCTCGTGGTTCTCCTCGGGGCGGCGGAAGGTGCGGGGCCGGGCGGCGCACGGCGGAAGGTGCCGGGCCGGGAGGCGGGATGTGCGGGGCCGCCAGGGTCCGGCGGCGGGAGGTGCGGGGCCGTCAGGGTCCGGCTCAGCCGGCCAGGGCCCGCAGCTCGTGGTAGACCCCGGCCACGGCCAGCGCCAGCGGGATCACGGCCATCCCCGCGGTGGTGTGCAGCAGGTCCGCGGCCCGGCCCCAGTAGGGCAGCAGCCGGCGCCCGGGGATCGTCCAGGAGACCACCGCGAGGGCGGCCGCCAGGGCGAGCAGGCCGACCAGCACCAGCAAGCGCCCGCCGCTCCGCTCGCCGACGGCCAGGTGTCCGAGCAGCAGCGCCAGGCCGTAGGCGCCGGGCAGGAGGACGGACAGCCGCTGCGGGATGCTGCCGATCGCCCGGGAGTGCAGCAGCAGCAGGACGGACAGGGTCACCGTCAGGGCCGTGGCCGCCCAGCCGGATTCGCCGGCCACCAGGGTCAGGCATCCCGTGAGGACCGTGCCGAGCGCCAGGTGGAAGGCCGTCAGGAAGCCGTCGGCGACATCGCTGCGGCTGCGGACGGTGGCGCTCGGGACGGGCGCGATGCCCTCCTGGAGCTCCTCGGCGTTGCGCGGCAGCGCGGGCAGCCGCAGCCCGGACAGGCGGAAGCAGATCCCGGGGACGAACGCCCCGAGGATCACCGCGAGCACCGCCAGCACGGCCGCCACCTGCGGGCCCTCCTCCCCGCCCAGCGTCAGCCCGCCCGCCACCATGACGTACAGGGCGAACAGCACCGCGCCGAGGAACAGCGGCGCCGAGCAGCCGACGGCGGCCAGCGCCAGCACCGCCGCACCGGCGGCCGCGCAGCCGCCCGCCAGCATCCGGGCGCCGACCGCACCGGCCCCGCCGCCGGCCGGCAGCAGGGCCCCGGCCATCGCGAGGTAGGGCACCGCCATGGCACCGAGCGCGGTGCCCGCGCCGGCGTCGCCGACCGCCCGGGAGGCGCTCAGCGCACCCAGCAGCAGGAGCAGGCCGGTGACGGCGGCAGCAAGGGCACGGGTCTGCTCCGGGCCGGGGAGCAGCAGCACGGCGAGCCCGCCGGCCAGGACGGCCACGGCCAGTCCGAGCGCCACGTGGTGGGTGAGCGCCGGGCGCCAGGTGTCGGAGCGGGCCCGCATGCCGGTGGCGACGCCGTCGGCCAGGTCGTCGTAGTGCACCTCGGGCAGGGCGTCGCGACGCGGGCGCAGGTACAGCTCGTCGCCGTCGTGCAGGTCGAGCGCGTCGACGCCGAGCTCCTCGTCCAGCGGCGGGCCGCCGAGGCGCTGCAGGACCCAGCCGTCGTGCTCGACGCCCTGTTCCTCCAGCTCGGGGCCGGCGTGCGCGAGGACGGCCGGCAGCAGGTCGGCCAGCGGTACGTCGGCGGGGACGGCGAGTTCCAGGACCGCCTCGGGCGTTCGGAACCTCAGTCGGCACAGTCCGGCGACGGCGGTCCCGTTCGCGCTCCCGTTCACACTTCTCCCTTTTGCCCTGGCCTCCGAACGGCATGGCGAGGTGACGGCCCGGGGGCGCCTGGGGGATGGACGAGCCCGGGCGTCACCTCACCAGGAGGCACGGACGGCGGGGCCCGCAGGGTTCACCGCCTGCCGGAATCCGTTTCGCGGCGGCCGTTCGCGGGCGTTCACAGCCGTTCACGGCCGTCCTCGGCGTCGGCGCCGCGCCCGCCCCGCCGAACCGGGTGAACCCGGCCGGGCCCGCCGCCCGTCGTCCCGGGTGGACGGTGCGCGTCCCGGGCCGCCGACGCAGCGAGCGGCCGTTCCCCTGCGCGAGGAGCCCTTCGTTGAGTGTGGTGCTGGTCAACCGTCCGCCGCGGCGCCCTGGCCCGGCGATGCCCGACGGCGAGATCCAGTTGCAGGAGCCGCCCGTCCTCCCCGAGGCACAGAGCGGCATGTCGAACATGATCGCCATGGCGCCGATGGCGCTCAGCTCGCTCTCGATGGTGTTCATCTTCCTGCGCCCCGGCGACAGCGGCGGCATCCTGACCTACGTCGCGATCGGCATGATGGCGCTGTCCGCCGTCGGCATGCTGGTCACCCAGCTGATCCGCGGCGCCAGCGACCGCAAGCGGGAACTGCGCGCCGAACGCCGGGACTACCTGCGCTACCTCTCCCAGGTCCGCCGCCAGGTGCGCGGCCACATCGCCCGCCAGCAGGAGGCGCTGGCCTGGCGCCACCCCGCCCCCGACGCGCTCGGCTCGCTCGCCCGCACTTCCCGGCTGTGGGAGCGGCGCAGCACCCACCCCGACTTCGGCGACGTCCGGATCGGCCTCGGCCACCAGCGGCTCGCGGTGCGGCTGGCGCCGCTGTCCACCAAGCCGGTGGAGGACCTGGAGCCGCTGTGCGCGCACGCGCTGCGCCGCTTCATCAACGCCTACGGCACCGTCGCCGACCAGCCCATCGCCGTCTACCTGCGCGGGTACGCGCAGGTCCTGCTGCGCGGCGACGACCGGGCCGCGACCCGCGCCCTGGCCCGCGCCATGCTGGCGCAGCTGGCGCTCTTCCACGCCCCCGACGAACTGCGGATCGCCGTCGTCACGGACGCCGAGCACCAGGCCGAGTGGGAGTGGACCAAGTGGCTGCCGCACGCCCTGCACCCGGAGGACACCGACGGCGTCGGTCCGGTGCGGCTGGTGGCCGGATCCGTGGTGGAGGTCGAGCAGCTGCTCGGCGACGAGTTCGCCGGCCGGCCCCCGTTCGAGCCGGAGAGCCAGCCCGGCCGGGACGAGCCGTTCACCGTGATCGTGCTGGACGGCCCGCAGGCCGGGGCCACCAGCCGGGCCGCGCTGGCCGGCTGGCGCAACGCCGTCCTGCTCGACCTCGGCGACACCCTCGACTGGAAGCCGCTGCGCTTCCGGCTGCGGCTGCGGATCGAGGACGGCCGGCTCGCCATGATCGGCGCCGACCGCAACCACCGGGACGACGTCACCGACCTCGGCCGGCCCGACGCCCTGTCCGTGACGGTCGCCCGCCGGCTGGCCGCCCAGCTCGCCCCGTACCGGATCGGAGACTCGTCGGAGGCCGGGGAGCCGCTGGCCACCGACTACGACCTCGCCTCCCTGCTCGGCATCCGCGACCTGCACCGGCACGAGATCGCCCAGGGCTGGGCCGGGCGGGGCGTCCGCGACCGGCTGCGGGTGCCGCTCGGCGTCTCCGGCGACGGCACGCCGGTCGAACTGGACATCAAGGAGTCCGCCCAGGGCGGCATGGGCCCGCACGGCATGCTGATCGGCGCGACCGGCTCCGGCAAGTCCGAGCTGCTGCGCACCCTGGTGCTGTCGCTGGCCCTCACCCACTCCTCCGAAGTGCTCAACTTCGTCCTGGTCGACTTCAAGGGCGGCGCGACCTTCCTCGGCCTCGACCGGCTGCCGCACACCTCGGCGGTGATCACCAACCTCGCCGACGAAGCCGCCCTGGTCGACCGGATGCGCGACGCCCTGCACGGCGAGCTCGTCCGCCGCCAGGAACTGCTGCGCTCCGCCGGCAACTACAGCTCGCTGCTCGACTACGAGACCGCCCGCGCCGCCGGCACCCCGCTGGACCCGCTGCCCACCCTGTTCGTCGTGGTCGACGAGTTCAGCGAACTGCTCGCCGCGCACCGCGACTTCATGGAGCTCTTCATCATGATCGGCCGCCTCGGCCGCTCCCTCGGCGTGCACCTGCTGCTGGCCTCCCAGCGCCTGGACGAAGGCCGGATGCACGCCCTGGAGTCGCACCTGTCCTACCGGATCGGCCTGCGGACCTTCTCCGCGATGGAGAGCCGGGGCGTCCTCGGCGTCCCCGACGCCTACCAGCTGCCCTCCCAGCCCGGCAACGGCTTCCTCCGCAGCGACATCGCCACCCTGACCCGCTTCAAGGCCGCGTACGTCTCCGGCCCCTACCGGGCCCGGCGCCCCGCCACCGCCCGCCAGGAGGCCGCGGCCGGCCAGGTCGCCCGGTACGGCACCACCTACGTGGCGCCGCGTCAGCCCGTCGCCCTGCCGGCCGCCGAGGAGCCCGAGGAGACGCCGGAGCAGACCCACACCCTGCTCGACCTCGCCGCCGAGAAGCTCACCGACGCCGGCCCGCCCGCCTACCAGGTGTGGCTGCCGCCGCTGGGCGTCCCGCCCACCCTCGACCAGCTGCTGCCGCCCCTCGCCCCGCACCCCGAGCACGGCCTCACCACCGAGAGCGACGCCGACCGCGGCACCCTGACCGTCCCCATCGGCGTCATCGACCGCCCCTTCCAGCAGATCCGCGACCTGCTCACCGCCGACCTCTCCGGCGCCGGCGGCCACGTCGGCATCGCCGGCGGCCCGCAGAGCGGCAAGAGCACGCTGCTGCGCACCCTGATCACCGCCCTCGCCCTCACCCACACCCCGGGCGAAGTGCAGTTCTACTGCCTGGACTTCGGCGGCGGCACACTGTCCTCGCTGCGCGGCCTGCCGCACGTCGGCGGCATCACCGGGCGGCACGACCCCGAGCGGGTGCTGCGCACCATCGCCGAGGTCAACAGCATCCTGAACCAACGCGAGCAGCGCTTCGCCGAACACGGCATCGACTCCGTCTCCGCCTTCCGCCGGCGCCGCGCGGCCGGCGAACTGCCCGACGAGCCGTACGGCGACGTCTTCCTGGTCATCGACGGCTGGAACACGATCCGCCAGGAGTTCCCCGACCTCGCCCCCGCCCTCACCCTGATCGCCCAGCGCGGCCTCAACTACGGCATCCACCTGATCGTCGGCACCACCCGCTGGGGCGAGGTCACCAGCGCCCTGCGCGACCTCTTCGGCACCCGCTTCGAACTGCGCCTCGGCGACGCCGTCGACTCCGCCGTCAACATGCGGGCCGCCGCCACCGTCCCGAACATCCCCGGCCGGGGCCTCACCTCCGACCAGATGCACTTCCTCACCGCCCTGCCCCGGCTGGACGGCAGCGGCACCTCCACCGACCTCGGCGAAGGCGTCGCCGACCTGGTCGACGCCGTCGCCGACCACTGGACCGGCCCGCGCGCACCCGAGATCCGGATGCTGCCGCTGCAACTGCCCGCCGCCGCCCTGCCCGCCCCCGAAGGCCGGCTGCGCATCCCGCTCGGTCTCCAGGACGTCTCGCTCACCCCGCTGTGGCACGACTTCGAGGAGACCCCGCACCTGCTGGTCGTCGGCGACAGCGAGGCCGGCAAGACCAACCTGCTGAAGCTCGTCGCCGCCGGCATCACCAGCGCGTACCGGCCCGACGAGGCCCGGATCATGCTCATCGACTACCGCCGGGTCCTCCAGGACGCGGTGCCCGAGGAGTACCGGCTCGGCCACGCCGTCAGCGTCGACGTGCTGCGCCAGATCGTCGACGGCGCCGCCCGCGCCATGGCCAACCGGTTGCCCGGCGCCGACATCGCCCCGGCCCGGCTGCGGCTGCGCGACTGGTGGCAGGGGCCCGAACTCTTCATCGTGGTCGACGACTACGAACTGGTCTCCGGCTCCCCCGGCGGCCTCAACGCCCACCCCTTCGCGCCGCTGCTCGACTACCTGGCGCAGGGCGCCGAGCTCGGCCTGCACCTGATCGTCGCCCGCAGCGCCAACGGCATCGGGCGGGCCTCCTCCGACCAGCTGCTGCGCAAGCTGGAGGAGGTCAACACCCCGGTGGTGCTGCTGTCCTGCCCGCCCAGCGAGGGCTTCCTGTTCGGCTCCACCAAGCCCCGCGCCTTCCCGGCCGGGCGCGGCCTGCACATCACCCGCCGGCGCACGGTCCAGGTGCAGACCGCCGTCATGGCGGAGGACGGGGACGAGGGGTGAGTCGGGCGAGCCGGTGAACCCGGCGAGGCGAGGCGGCCGTAGAGCCTGGTGACACGTGCGGCAGACGCGGCCGCGCGGACGGAGGGCGGGCGGGACGATGAGCACATCAGCGCAGGCGGCAGGGGACGCGCCGGGCGCCGCCCCGGCGAAACGCCGACTGGCCTTCCGTCGGAACACCCCCGCCGCCGGGCCCGCCGCCCTGCACCAGGTGGGCCCGCACTTCGTCATCGCCCCCGGCGGCGCGGACGGCACCGGCCCGGCGGCCCTGCCCGTCGCGATGACCGCCGCGCTGGGCCGGCTCACCGCCGTCGCCCGGACCGTCACCGTCCTCGCGGCCGCCCCCGACGCGCCGGCCGTCCTGTTCGGCCGGCTCGACGAGCTGACCCGCACCGCCACCGCCCGGGACGCCACCGCGCTCGTCCTCGCCGCCTCCGGCCTGGCCACCGCCCCGGACACCGGGCCCCGCCCCGCCGAACGGATCGCCGAACTGACCGGCATCGGCGTCGTCGCCCCGGACGGACTGGTCACCCTCCGCCCCGACGGCACCCTGTTGACCAGCGGGCCGACGGACGACGCGCCGTCCTCCTGGTGGCTCTGCACCCCGGCCGGGCAGGTGCGCCGGCTCGGGCCGGTCTGGCCGCTACCGACGGAGCCTGCCGCCGCACCGGCCGGCTCGACCGACTCGGCTGGCTCGACCGGCTCGACCGGCTCGACCGGCTCGACCGCGGAGACCGTGGTGATGGAGCGTCCGATGGCGGAGACCGCCGTGCTGGAGCTTCCGGTGGCCGCGCCCGTCGTGGCCTCGCCCGCGCGGGGCGTTCCGTTGGGCGCCGTGTCCGCGCCCGGCCCCGCCGCAGCGGCCCCGGAGCCCGCCGCCCCCGCCCGGCGCGTCGAGGCCGCACTGCCCGCCGCACCCACACCGCCCGCCGCGCCCGCCGACCCGCTGGTCACCGCGCTGCCGCACGGCTACTGGTTCCGCAGCGAGCCCGACCCCGACGGGCCGTCCGGCCCGCTCACCAGGGCCACCGCCGACGAGGGCACCGTCATCCTCGTCGTCGGCCACCCGGGCGCGCCCCTCCCCCCGGCCGCCGAGCTCGCCGCCCGGCTCCGCCGTCTGCTCCCCGGCCCCGAGGCCGACCTGCTGCTCAGCGCCCCCTGGGCCGCCACCGGCGCGCTCACCGCCCTCGCCACCGGGCTCGCCACCGAACTCGGCCACGACCTCCGGGCCGCCGTCGGCCTGCCCATGCGCACCACCAGCGGCTTCTCCTCCCGCGTGCTGGCCGCCGACGGCACCCCCGCCTGGGAACCGTGGCTGACCGAGCTGACCGCCTCCCCCACCAGGCGCCGCGTGGTCGCCTCCGCCTGGCGCACCACCCCCGGCGGCCCGGCCGCCTGCGGACCGGCCCTCTACGAATCCCCGGTCACCGGCTGGCGGTTGGAGGCCGTGCCGGCCGGCCTGTGGCTGCGCCCCGAGGAGCCGCCGCAGGACCGCGGGCCCCGCCTGCGCGACCCCGACCCGGCCCACCCGCTGCTGATCGCGGGCGCGGACGGGCGAACGGTGCCGCCTGAGGTGCTCGCCGTCCTGGACGAGCTGCGCGCCGCGCTCACCACCCCCGGTGCGACCGCACCCGAGCTGCTGATCGACGGCGCACGCCGCGGAAGCTTCCTCCCCGCGGCGCAGCCCACCCAGCCCGCCGTGCCGGCCACCGTGCAGGCCGCCGCGGTCGACCCGCAACGACCGGCCCCCGAAGGCGAGTCCGCCACCGCCGCCACCATCACCGCGGCCATCCCGCCGGCCTCGGCGGTCCGGACCCAGACCGCCGCCACGGCCGACCCCGACGCCCAAGTCCCCGCCCCGGACGAAGAGTTCACCGCCGCCACCGCCACCCTCCCGGAGCCCCCGGCCCCGGTCCAGGCCCAGCCGCAGATCCCCGAACCGGCCACACCTCCCGCCGCCGAAGCACCCACGCCCGAACCGGCCCCGGTTCCGGACCCCGAGCCCGCCCTCGAACCCGAGCCCGAGCCCGAGCCCGAGCCAGCCCCGGTCCCCGAACCCGAACCGGTCCCCGACCCCGAGCCCACCCCCGACCCCGAGCCCACCCCCGACCCCGAGCCCACCCCCGAACCCGAACCGGCCCCCGCCCCGGAGCCCGAAGCCCCCACCCGCGCCCGCCTCCTCGCCCCCGACGGCACCGCCGTCTCCGGCCGCCCGAGCACGGCCGCCGAGCGGACCGCCTTCCGGGCGCTGCTGGGCGAGCACTTCCAGCGCTGCGCCAGCCGCGCCGAGCAGGTCGCCATGCGGCTGCCGGCGCTGCGCTCGCACTCCCGGGACGACCTCAAGAGCGACCTCGCGGCGGTCTACCTGCACCACGTCGACACGGGCGTCCCGGTCCTGCACACCGAGCTGGTCGTGGCGGCCCGCCGACCGGGCTCCGGGCCGCTGGACCCGTACCTGGCGTGCCTGGGATCCGGCCTGCGGCGGCTGCCGAACCACCGGGGCGCCGTGCTGTTGGGCGCCGACGCGGGCGAGGAGGAGCTGCGTCACTACGTGCCGGGGACGTTGCTGGTGGAGCCCGCGCCGGTGGTCGGGACGCCGGCGTTGGAGGTCGTACCGGGGACTCCGGTCGAGTTTCTGGTGTGGTCCGCGACCGGCCGCCGCACCTCGGTGATCGCCGAGGACGGCGAGCCCGAGGTGGTGTTCCCGCCCGGTTCGTGGTTCTCCGTCCTGGAGGTCATGCCGGGCGAGGACGGCGAGCCGACCCGCGTCCTGCTGCGCGAGGTCGGCCCGGGCGCCACGGCCGGGACGGCGGACGAGCGCGACCAGCAGGCCCTGGAGCGGCTGCTCGCCTGGCAGGCCCGCCGCGACCTGCTCGCCCCGGAGGACCTCCGCTCCCCGTCCCGCCCCGAGCGACTCCGCCTCACCCCGGGCGTCACCGCCGCCCGGTGACCGGCGTCGGCCGGAAGGGCTACGCCACTGACGCCGGACCAGTTCAGGCCGGCCCTCGGACCTGACGGATCCGCCGCCACATCCCGCGCCCGTGGCCGACACGGCTTCCCCGGCACGGACTTGACGGTGGCTCCCGCACCGCCCGACAGACCGACAAGTTGTCTGTACAGCTCCGGGCCCCTTGGCGGCCATCGGATCGTCATCGAACTCCCCGGCCCCGGTCACCTCGGTCGCTTAGAAACGTGACTGGTCCGGGTCGAACCGATGGTCCGGCGCCCGTCAGCAAGGAGCCCCACCCGATGAGTCCGATGCCCGAACTGTCGCGCCGCAGCCTGCTCGGCGGCGCGGCGGCGGCCGCCGTGCTGTCCGCCCTCCCGATCAGCGTCCAGCAGGCGCTCGCCGCGCCGGCCAAGCCCGGGCGGCTGGCGGACATCCAGCACGTCGTCGTGCTGATGCAGGAGAACCGCGCGTTCGACCACTACTTCGGCACCCTGGCGGGCGTCCGCGGCTTCGGCGACCGGACGGCGGTGCGCGGGGTCAACGGGCGCTCGGTGTTCCACCAGCCCGACCCGGGCCGCAAGGAGGGCCACCTGCTGCCCTTCCCGATGAACGCCGCGCACACCAGCGCCTACCAGCAGGGCGCGCCCGCCTTCGGCTTCGTGGACTCGATGAAGGCCTGGAACGACGGCCTCGCCGACGGCTCGGTCACCCGCCGCTCCGGCGGCTGGCTCGGCCAGGGCTACTACGAGAGCGCCGACATGCCCTTCTACCACGCGCTCGCCTCGGTGTTCACCACCTGTGACGCCTACTACGCGTCCGTCCAGTGCAACACCAACACCAACCGCGACCACCTGATGACCGGGACCAGCGGCGGCACCGTACGGGACACCCCGGTGACCGACAACACCGAGATCCCCGGCGGCTACGAGTGGACCACCTACGCCGAGCGCCTGGAGCGGGCCGGCGTCAGCTGGAAGACCTACCAGGCGCTGGACAACTTCGACGACAACGCGCTCGCCTGGTTCGCCCCCTTCGTCAAGGCCAAGCCCGGCGAGCCGCTGTACGAGCGCGGCATGCGGGCCGTCGGCGACCCGGCGAAGAAGAACGACCCGTTCGCGATGGGCGACGCCCTGGTCGACGCCTTCGCCGCCGACGTCCAGGCCGACCAGCTGCCGCAGGTGTCCTGGATCGTCGCCCCGGCCGCGCTCTCCGAGCACGCCAACTACGCGCCGCCGAACGGCGAGCACCTCACCGCCCGGCTGCTCGCCGCCCTGGCGGCGAAGCCCGAGGTGTGGCAGAAGACCGTCTTCATCCTCAACTACGACGAGCACGGCGGCTTCTTCGACCACCAGCTGCCGCCCGTCCCGCCGCTGGCCACCGGGCGCGGCAAGTCGACCGTGCCGGTGGACGGCGAGGTCGTCGTCCGCGTCAGCAAGGGCTCCGCCACCTACCACCGGGTCGTCGGTCAGGACGGCAGGTACCGGGTCAAGGCCGCGGACGGCTCGCTCGCCTGGTCCGACACCCTGCCGGCCGGCGAGACCCTGGTCTCCGGCCCGTACCCGATGGGCCTGGGCGTGCGGGTGCCGATGGTCGTGGTCTCGCCGTGGACCCGCGGCGGGGTCGTCGACTCCACCGTCTACGACCACACCTCGGTGCTGCGCTTCCTGGAGCAGCGCTTCGGCGTCCAGGAGCCCAACATCAGCCCGTGGCGGCGCACCGTCTGCGGCGACCTCACCAACGTCTTCGACTTCTCCGGCCGCAACCCGGCCTGGCCGCAGCTGCCCGACACCAGCGGCAACCGGCAGAAGGTGGTCGACACCGGCAAGCTCCCCGCCCCCACCGTGCCCAGCCCGCAGGCCTTCCCGCAGCAGCAGCGCGGCACCCGCTCGGCCCGCCCGGCGCCCTACGACCTGCTGGTCAAGCCCCGGCTGAAGGGCGGCGAGCTCACCCTCGACCTGGTCAACCAGGGCCGCCAGGGCGCGGTGTTCGCCGTCTACCCGGCACCGGGCGGCGCGCCCCGGCACTACACCGTCGGCGCGAAGAGCCGGCTCTCCGACGTCTGGACGGTCGGCCCGGAGGGCTACGACCTGCGCGTCCACGGCCCCAACGGCGCGCTGTGGCACCTGCGCGGCGACGCCGCCGGCACGTACGAGGTGTCGCTGTCGGAGGAGCGCAACGGCAAGGTCCTCGAAGTCGACGTGATCAACCGCTCGCGCACCGCCCAGACCTTCCTGGTCGGCGACCTCGCCTACGGCGACGGGCTGCGCGAGGTGCGGGTCGCGGCCGGCGACGACCGGACCGTCAACCTCGCGGTCCGACCCGAGGGCTGGTACGACGTCGCGGTGGCCGTCCGCGGGGACCTCACCTTCCGCCGTCGGATCGCCGGCCGCTTCCCCTGGGACGACCGGACGGTCACCGACCCGGCCCTGGGCCTGGCCGACCCGCTCGCCGTGGACGTCGCCCTCGGGGCCGCCTCCAGCACCATCGACGAGCCCGTCCTGCTGCCCGGCCGCCCGGCCCGGGTCTCGGCCGTGCTCACCGCCGGCGCCGCGCTCACCGCCGTCGAGGCGCAGCCCGTCGTCCCGCCGGGCTGGACGGTCACCGCCGTCACCGCGCCGCCCGCCGCGCTCGCCGCCGGCGCCACCGCCACCGCCGTCTGGGAGGTCACCCCGCCCGCCCAGCTGCCGGACGGCGCCACCCACCGGATCCTGGTCACCGCCCGGGCGCTGGCCGGCGACCGCTTCGCGATCGCCGACGGCGAACTCGCCGCCCGCCCCGCCCCCGTGATGGCCGGCCACCTGCTGGGCGAGGACTTCGAGTCGCTGGCCGGCGTGCTCCAGCCGCAGGACGGCGTGCTCGGCTGGACGGCCCAGGCGCCGCAGGGCTGGTCGGTGGTCAACGCCCCCGGCATGCCGCAGGGCACCGTCCGGCTCCAGGGCTGGACCTTCCACACCAAGCGGGAGTGGTCCACCCCGGCCGGGCAGGACCGCGGCAACTTCACCCGCGGCCTGGGCGTCCTCGCCGTCGCCGACCCGGACGACTGGGACGACACCGGCTCCCCCTCCCGCAAGGGCGTCTTCGACTCCACGCTCGTCTCCCCCGCCGTCCACCTCCCGGCCGGCGCCGACACGCTGTACCTGGCCTTCGACTCCCACTACCGGCAGGAGGTCCCGCAGAAGGCGTCCGTCACCGCCGTGTTCGACAACGGCACGGAGACCCGCCTGATGTTCTACAGCGCCGACGCCACCGGCAACGACAACGCCGGCAAGGACGTCCAGAACACCCTCGTCACCCGCCGCCTCGCCGTCCCGGCGGGGGCGCAGGCGGTGACGCTGAAGTTCCGGATGTACGACGCGGGCAACAACTGGTACTGGGCGGTCGACCACATCCGCCTGGACAGCCGGCCGATCACGGGCTGACCGTCCGGAAACGGCCCGATCGGCCGCGCCGCGCCGAGCCCGGAAGCCGGGGCGGCTCGGCACGGCACGGCCGGTCAGGCCCGGCCACTCAGGCCCGGCCGGTCGGTCAGGCCGGGCCCGAGGAGCCGCCGGAGGCCCCGGCGGCGGCCTCGGGCTGCTGTTGGGTCGAGCAGTGGATGCCGCCACCGCCGGCCGCGATGGCGTTGATGCTCACCGGGACGATCTCGCGGCCGGGGTGGAGGTCGGCCAGCACGCCCGCCGCCCGGTCGTCGGAGGCCTTGTCCCCGAACTGGGGCATGATCACGGCCCCGTTGACGACGTAGTAGTTGAGGTAGGTGGCCAGGAAGTCCTTGCCCCGGTCCGGCTGCCCGGTGAGGTCGGGTTCGGCGAGTTCCACGATCCGCGGCTTGCGGCCCTTGGCGTCGGTGGTGGAGCCGAGCACCTGCAAGGCCTGGTCGGAGGCGCGGGACCAGATGTCCGGCGGGGTGTCCGGGCCGGGGCGGTGGATGACGACCACGCCCGGCTCCGCGAACCGGGCCAGGGCGTCGATGTGGCAGTCGGTGATGTCCTGCCCGGCCACGCCGGCGAACCAGATGACCTTCTGGACGCCGAACAGCTCCTTCAGGGCCCCCTCGATCTGGTCGCGGCTCGTGCCCGGGTTGCGGTTCGCGTTGACCCACGAGCTCTCGGTGGCCATCAGGGTGCCCTCGCCGTCGACCTCGATCGCGCCGCCCTCGCCGGTGATCGGCGCCTGGATGCGCCGGATCCTGTAGTGGTCGAGGAGGTACCGGGCGACCTTGGCGTCGTTGTCGTGGGTCTGTTTGCCGCCCCAGCCGTTGAAGTTGAGGTCGACGCCGGCCAGTCCTGCCGGGCCGGTGACGAAGGTCGGGCCGGTGTCGCGGGCCCACAGGTCGTCCACCGCCAGGTCGAGGACCTCGACGCTGGAGCCGCACAGCTGCCGGGCCGCGGCGCTCTGGTCCGGGCGGGCCATCAGCACCACGGGTTCGAACCGGGCGACGGCCTGCGCGACGTGCGCGATGTCCTGGCGGACGGCGGGCAGTTGGTCGCCCCACACCGAATCGAGGGCCGGCCAGGCCATGAACGTCCTGGTGTGGGGGCGCCACTCGGCCGGCATGGCGTACGACGCGGCGGCGCTCGCGGCTCCGCCCGTGCCCGTGCCGGCGGCCGTGGTCGGCTCGTCCTTCGGGGACGAGGCCCCCGACGAACCGCAGCCTTCCACCATCGCGACCACGGCCGCGGCCGCCCCGGAGCGCAGCACGGCCCGGCGGGACAGGGCGGGTTCTCTCATGGCAGGTCCCCTCGTCGACACGGATTCCACCCCGAAGCGGGCGATATCCGACAGTAGGGGTGGCCGGCGGGTCCGTCAGCGAGCCCGCGCGGCGCCGATCGGGCGAATCGGGCGATCCGCCGGGCCGGGAGGCCAGGGTGAGTGCCTCTCAAACCAGACTAAAAGTTCAGTCAATATTTCGAGTACAGTGGACCACCATGCCAGACCGTCGAACAGAGATACTGAGAGCGGCCACACGACTCATCGCGCGACGCGGCGTACGCGGACTGCGGGTGGGGGAACTGGCGGCCGAGGCCGGGGTGTCGACCTCGCTGATCTACTACCACTTCACCGACCGCGCCGGGATCCTCCGCGAGACCCTGGAGTTCATCGGCGAACGGGCCGACCGCTACACCGCCGAACCGGAGCCCGGGGCGCCCGCGGACGACCCCTGGAGCGAACTGGCCCAGGCTCTGCTGCTGGAACTCCAGGACTCCACCGAGGTCCGCGAGAACAGCACCGCCTGGGGCGAGTTGCGGGCGAGCGCGGTCTTCGAGTCCCGCCTCCGCGAGGACCTGGCCAGGGCCACCCACACCTGGGTGCACGAGATCGCCGGCCTGCTCGGCCGCGCCCACCCGTTCGGCACCGCGCCCGCGCACGCCGCCTCCGCCGAACGCCTCACCGCGCTCCTGGAAGGCCTCAGCATCCGCTGGCTGAGCGGCTCCCTGCCGCTCGACCGCGCGCGCAGCCTGCTCGGCGAGGCGATCGGCACGGAGATCGCGGGCTGGCGCGCCTAGGGCGCGTCTTCAAAATCTGCTGGGCCCGGTCGACCGGACAGGCCCTAAGGCAGCGGTTCCTGCATCGTGGAGCAGTGGATGCCGCCGCCCCCGGCCATCAGGCGGTCGACGTCGAGCTGGACGACCTCGCGCCCGGGGAAGGCCTCGGCGAGGGTGCGCCGGGCGGCCTCGTCCTTGTACACGTCGCCGAACTGGGCGGCGATCACGCCCCCGTTGACGACGTGGAAGTTCAGGTACGAGTCGACGAACTTCGAGTCGCGCGAGCGGACGGTGTCGGGGCCGTCCACCCGGACCACCTGGAGCCTGCGGCCCCTGGCGTCGGTGGCCCGGGAGAGGATGTCGAACTGCTCCCGGGCGTCCCGGGCCCAGACGTCGTGGCGGTCCGCCGGGGGCAGTTGCACCAGGACGACGCCCGGCCGGACGAACCGGGAGGTGACGTCGATGTGGTCGTCGGTGATGTCCTGCCCCTTGATCCCGGGGACCCAGATCATCTTGTCCGCGCCGTACACCTCCAGGACGGCCTCCTCGATCTCGTCCCGGCTCATGCCCCGGTTGCGGTTCTTGTTGACCAGGCTGCTCTCGGTGGCCATCAGGGTGCCGTCGCCGTCGGTCTCGACCGAGCCGCCCTCGCCGACGAACTCCGCGTAGGAGAAGGGGAGTCGGAGCATCTCGGCGATGCCGCGCGCGACCTCGGCGTCGTCCCGGTGGGTCTGCTTGCCGCCCCAGCCGTTGAAGTTGAGGCCGACGGCGTCGAGCCGCCCGTAGCCGTCGCGCCGGAACACCGGGGCGGTGTCCCGCATCCAGAGGTCGTCGGTGGGGACGGCATCCGTCACGGTGACGGCGGGTCCGCACAGGGACTGGGCCTCCCGGACGCTGTAGTCGTCCGGGGCGCACATGACCACCGGCTCGAAGCGGGCGATGGTCCGGGCGATGAGCGCGATGTCCTGCTGGACACCCGCCAGCTGCCGGCCCCAGACGGACTTGCGGGACGGCCAGGACATCCAGGTGCGGGCGTGCGGGACGTCGTCGCGGTCCACCCACCACTGCGGGAGCCCGGCCTCGCCGGCGTACGGCAGCCCGTGCTCCGCCTGGTGCGGGGGCGGGGTCGGGGCCCCGAAGAGGCGGTCGAACAGGGAGCGGTTGTCACCGTGGGTGCTGCTCATGACGGATCTCCAAATCAAGTATTGCCCACCGAGTGACCGGTGGCCCCGCAGCCGCAACTCTGACATTGACTGAATTTTCAGTCAAGCTCCAGATCATGGAACTGCCCGGCCGACCCCGACACGGGAAAAGGGCCCCGGGCCGCCTCGCCCGGGGCCGGAACGCGACGCACGCTACCCGCGCAGTCGCTCCACTTCGGCCTCGATCGCGCCGGCCATCAGCTCACGCGCGTGCGCCACCGGCAGGCTGCCGCTGAGCCAACGGACGCTCAGCCCCTCCAGCAGCGCGGTCAGCCGCTCGGCCGAGGCCGCCAGGGCGGCGGCCCCGTTCATCGGCCGCACCTGCCCGAGCAGCTCGGCGACCTCCTGGACCCAGACGAGGGTGGCCCGGGCCAGGTCCTCCCGCAGCTCGGGGTCGAACACCGCACTCGCCCGCAGCTCGCCCCAGGCCGTGCTGTTCTCCCGCACCTCGGGGGTGTCCTGGAGCTCCAGCAGCAGCGTCTGCTCCAGCTCGCCCCGGGCGTCCAGCGGCGGCGCGTCCGCCGCGCGCTCCGTCGTGTAGCGCTCGGCCCGGTCGTTGATGAACTCCAGCGTCGCGCGGAGGATCCCCGCGCGGTCCTTGAAGTGGTAGTAGATCAGCGCGGTCGAAACACCCGCCTCCGCCGCCAGTTCCTCCACGCGCAGCCCGCGGACGCCGCGCCGGGCGATGACCCGCGCAGCCGCTTCCATGATCAAGGTTCGACGGTCAGCCACAAGGAATCACCTTACCCGGAGGGGGCACCGGCCGATCGGAGGACCCCATTCCTGACTGAAATCCCAGTCGGGTTATGATCCGGTGCGCTTCACGACGCCGACGTCCGTCCGGGCCCCGGCCCGACCGCCCGCCGCGCCCTCGCCTTGCCCCGTCCTGCCTTGCCTTGCCCCGCTCCGCCACTCCCCCGTCCCACCCGCACGACCCGCTGGGAGCCAGCATGACCGCAGAGCCCTTCGGCGCCCCGTCGCCCACGGCGTTCCAGGCGCTGTCCCCGGACGACCCCCGCGAGGTCGGCGGCTACCGCCTCTGCGCGCGGCTCGGCGCGGGCGGCATGGGCCTCGTCTACCTGGCCTACACCCCCGGCGGGCGGCCGGTCGCGCTCAAGGTCGTCCGGCCCGAACTCGCCGAGGACCCCGAGTTCCGGCACCGCTTCGCCCAGGAGGTCGCCAGCGCCCGGCGCATCCACGGCCTCTACACCGCCCAGGTGGTCGATGCCGGCACCGACGCCGCCACTCCCTGGCTGGCCACCACCTTCGTGCCCGGCCCCTCCCTCCAGCAGGTCGTCCACCACTACGGACCGCTGCCCGAACGGACCGTCCTGCTGCTCCTCGCCGGCATCGCCGAGGCCCTCCAGGCGATCCACGCGGCGGGCGTCGTCCACCGCGACCTCAAGCCCGGCAACGTCCTCGTCGCCGCCGACGGCCCCCGCGTCATCGACTTCGGCATCGCCCGGGCCGCCGACGCCAGCCCGCTCACCGGCATCGGCCTTCGGATCGGCTCGCCCGGCTTCATGGCCCCCGAACAGGCCCTCGGCCTGTCCGCCGCCCCGGCCACCGACGTCTTCGCGCTGGGCGCCCTGATCGCCTACGTCGGCTCCGGCACTCCCCCCTTCGGCGACGGGCCCGAGCCCGCCTCGCTGTACCGGGCGGTGCACGAGGAGCCCGACCTCTCCCACCTGCCGCCCGGACTGCACGAACTGGTCCGGCACTGCCTGGCCAAGCGCCCCGAGGACCGGCCGGGCACCGCCCAGCTGATCGAGGCCGCCCGCCGGCACCCCGCCACCGGCGGCGAACTCCGCTTCTCCGACGACTGGCTGCCCCAGCAGGTCAGCAGCGCGATCCGCCGCCACAGCGACCTGCCGACCACGCCCGCCACACCCGCCCCGCCCGCCACCGTCCTCTCCCCGGCCCGGGCCGCGGCCGACGCCCCGACCAGGCTCGGCCTCCCCGCCCCGTCGCCCACCCGGCTGCAACCGGCCCCCGACAGACCCGAGCCCGCCGCCCCCGCCCGCCGGCACACCGGTACCCGCACCCGCACCGTGCTCCTGACCACCGCCGCCCTCCTCGTCGGCGCCGCGGCCGCGTTCGTCCTGCTCGATCCCGAGTACCTCGACGACCTCGACGACCAGAACGTCGCCGCCGGCCTCGCCCCGTCCGCCGGCGCCGCCACCGCCCCGTCCGCCACCGCCCCGGCCACCACCGCCGCCGCCACACCGGCCCCCGGGTACACCGCCGTCCACACCAACCTCGAACTCACCTCCCCCGACCCCAGCTACGAGTTCGACCTCAAGGCCGGGAAGGTCACCGCCCAGGACGCCTCCACCTGGTACCTGGGCCGCCACGCCGGCGAGTTCTACATCCCCGAGGACAGCGACGCCTACGTCGCGCCGACCGGCCGGCTCACCCTCCCCGACTGCGTCAAGGGCGTCGAGACCCAACCGGTCTCCACCCTGCCCTTCAACGCCCTGCGCACCGACCGCAGCTTCTGCGTCCGCGCCCAGGGCGGCCAGGACATCGCCATCGTCCGCATCCTCGCCACGGCCGCCGACGACGGCCCGGTCCGGATCTCGCTCACCTCCTACCACCGCTCCGCCTGACGCGGCGCCACCCCGGACGGACGGCCCCGTTCCGCGCGCAGGCGTGACCGGACGGGGCCCGGCCACCAGCCCGGCGGCACTGTCGGTGACGGCTGGTACGGTCCGCCCATGATGAAGCGCGTACCGTTCACCGGTGCTGAGAAGGAAAGTCTGCAGGTCGCCCTCGACCGGCACCGCGACGCGGTGCTGTGGAAGCTCGACGGCCTGGACGACGAGCAGCTGCGGCGGCCGATGACCCCGTCGGGGACGAACCTGCTGGGCCTGGTCAAGCACCTGGGGGGTGCCGAGCTGGGTTGGTTCTGCGAGGCGTTCGGCCGCGAGACGGGGCCCCTGCCCTTCGACCTGGAGGCCGACGAGACCTCCGACATGAGGGTGGAGCCGCACGAGTCCACCGAGGACGTCCTGGCGTTCTACGCCCGCGCCCGCGCCGCCGCCGACCAGGTGATCGGCGAACTCGACCTCGACGACCTGGGCAAGGCCTGGTTCGGCGACGCCGTGTCGCTGCGCTGGGTGCTCATCCACATGGTGACGGAGACCACGCGGCACGCGGGCCACATGGACATCCTGCGCGAACTCCTCGACGGCGCGGCCGGCGACCACAACCGGGGCTGAGCCGGGCCGGGGCCGCACCTGCGCCATCCCGCGTCATCCCGCGCCATCTCCGGTGAACGCCTGACGTGCCCGCCCGGCGCCTTCACACTGGTGGTGAAAGACGCAGGCCGACCTGCGACCGCGAAACCCCGAAGGTGCACATGAGTGAGCGATTCGCCGCGTTGGACGACCTGGCCGAGCGGTGGGGCCTGAGCGGCCTGGAACTCGTCGGCAAGGGCCTGGAGTTCTCCGTGTTCCGGGCGCAGGCGCGGGACGGCCAGCCCGTCGCGGTGCGGCTCGCACGCCAGCGGTTCGAGTCGAACGCCAACGACCCCCACGTGGACACCCGGACCCTGCTCCGGCAGGAGTACGTCATCGCGAAGCACCTGGCCGCCCACGGCCTGCCGGTCGCGCAGCCGAGGGAGCTCGTCCTGGCGGACGACCCGGCCGCCCCCGACGTGCTGCTGTCCGCCTACGTCCCCGACGACGGCTCGGACCTCGACTCCTTCGAGCTGGGTCACCTCCTCGCGCGGCTCCACCAGGTGCCGCCGCCGCAGCTGAGGCCCGTCGCGGCGGAGGGAACCGGCACGGCGGCGGCGATCGCCGCACGCATCGGGCGCCGCTGGGCCGAGATCGGCCGCCGCGTCGACGACTGGCCCGAGCCGCCGGCCGCTTCCCTGCTCGCCGGCCACCTCACCGGCTTCACCGAGGACAGCCTGCTGCACCTCGACGTGCGCAGCGCCAACATCCGCCGCCACCAGGGGCGGGCGGTCGCCCTGCTGGACTGGTCGAACGCCCTGCTCGGGCCCCCGGCCCTGGAGTTCGGCCGGCTCGTCGAGTACGCCCGGTACCCGGAGAACGACCTCGACCCGGCGGCGGTCCGCAGCGGGTACGCGAGGACGGCGACCGCCCCGGCCGACGACGATCCGTGCCTGGTCGTGGGCCGGCTGGACGCCGCGCTGATGCTGGCGCTCGTCTTCCTCTCCGAGGCGCCCGACTCCGGCCGCGGCCCGGCGGCGGCCGACCACGCCCGCGAGCTCGCGCTCAGGATGGGCGCCGGCCACGCGTGAGGAAGCCCGGGAGCAGGGCTCTCAGGGCCGGCCGAGGACGCGGTCGACGGCGATCTCGATGACCACCCGGTCCGGGTTCGCCCGGGGTTCGCGGTAGCGCTCGGTGTAGCGCCGCTCGGCGTCGGCGACCTGCTCGGGCTCGTCCCGGACGACGGCCACGCCCTCCAGGGTCGACCAGCGGGCCCGGTCCACCTGGCAGACCGCGACCCGCAGGCCCTGCGGGCCGGCCGCCGCCACGTTGCGCGCCTTGCGGCTGGTGCGGCTGGTGATCACCCGGGCCGTCCCGGTCTCCGGCTGGTACGTCACGCCGACCGGCACCACGTGCGGCGAGCCGTCCGGGCGAGCGGTGGTCAGGGTGGCGATGTGACGCTCGCGCCAGAAGGCGAGGAAGGCGTCGTCGAGGTCGCGGGGATCATGGGCCATGATCGCGATGCTACGGCCCCCGGAGCACGCGGCGTGCTCCGGGGGCCGTTCGCGGTCAGTGCCCGCGGGCGATCCAGTCCGGCAGGGCCGGGGCCTCGGCGCCGATGGTGGTCGGGTCGCCGTGGCCGGTGCGGACCACCGTCTCGGCCGGGAGCGACAGCAGCCGCTCGCGGATCGAGTCGATGATCGTCGGGAAGTGCGAGAACGACCGGCCGGTCGCGCCCGGGCCCCCGTGGAACAGGGTGTCGCCGGTGAAGACGGTGCCGAGCTCCGGCGCGTACAGGCAGACCGCGCCCGGGGCGTGGCCCGGGGTGTGCAGGACGGTCAGCTCGGTGCCGGCGACCTCGATCCGCTGCCCGTCGGCGAGTTCGCCGTCCGGGAGGCGCTCGGGATGGGTGAGCTTCCACAGCGGCAGGTCGTCCGGGTGCAGCAGGATCGGCGCGCCGGTGCGGGCCGCGAGGGCCGGGGCGGCGTCGATGTGGTCGTTGTGCGCGTGGGTGGAGACGATCGCCAGCAGCCGGCGCCCGCCGAGCGCGGCCTCGATCGCGTCGGCGTCGTGCGCGGCGTCGATCACCACCGCCTGCTCGTCGTCGCCGACGATCCAGACGTTGTTCTCCACCTCCCAGCTGCCACCGTCGAGTTCGAAGGTCCCGGCGGTGACCAGCCGGTCGATCCGCGCGTTCACAGGACCACGACCGAACGGAGCACGTCGCCCTGGTGCATGCGCTCGAACGCCTGCTCCACCGCGTCGAGTTCGATGGTCTCGGTGACGAACGCCCCGAGGTCCAGGCGGCCCTGGAGGTGGAGGTCGATCAGCATCGGGAAGTCCCGCGAGGGCAGGCAGTCGCCGTACCAGGAGGACTTCAGCGCGCCGCCGCGGCCGAACACGTCGAGCAGCGGCAGCTCCAGCGTCATCTCCGGCGTGGGCACGCCGACCAGGACGACGGTGCCGGCCAGGTCGCGGGCGTAGAAGGCCTGCTTGTACGTCTCCGGGCGGCCGACCGCCTCGACCACCACGTCCGCGCCGTTGCCGCCGGTCAGCTCCCGGATCGCCTCGACCGGGTCGGTGCTGCGGGAGTTGACGGTGTGGGTGGCGCCGAGCTTGCGGGCCGTCTCCAGCTTGCGGTCGTCGATGTCGACGGCGATGATCTTCGACGCGCCCGCCAGCCGCGAGCCCATCACGGCCGCGCCGCCGACGCCGCCGCAGCCGATCACCGCGACCGAGTCGCCGCGACCGACGCCCCCGGTGTTGATGGCGGCGCCGATGCCCGCCATCACACCGCAGCCCAGCAGGCCGGCGACGGCCGGCGAGACCGCCGGGTCGACCTTGGTGCACTGGCCGGCCGCGACGAGGGTCTTCTCGGCGAACGCGCCGATCCCCAGCGCCGGGGACAGCTCGGTGCCGTCCAGCAGCGTCATCTTCTGCTTGGCGTTGTGGGTGTTGAAGCAGTACTGCGCGCGGCCGCGCCGGCAGGCGCGACACTGGCCGCACACCGCACGCCAGTTGAGGACGACGAAGTCGCCCGGCTCGACCTCGGTGACGCCCTCGCCGACCGACTCGACGATGCCCGCCGCCTCGTGCCCGAGCAGGAACGGGAACTCGTCGTTGATGCCGCCCTCGCGGTAGTGGAGGTCGGTGTGGCAGACCCCGCAGGCCTGGATTTTGACCACCGCCTCGCCCGGCCCCGGGTCCGGCACCACGATCGTGGTCACCTCCACGGGCGCGCCCTTGGCGCGCGCGATGACTGCCTTGACCTGCTGGGCCATCCGATTCCACCTCCGTCGGCCGATGCGGCTCTGCACCGGCGTGACCTGCGACAAACGACTGCCCACGAAGCGTAGCGCCCGTAGCGACGGGCGCCGACGGGGCGGGCCCGGTGATCCGGCTCACCGCACCGGCCGCAAAGGCGTCATATGCCGTCGAGATATCCGCCGGACCCCCCGGCGCGGCCCGCAGGGCAGGGCGCGCGGGCGCCGCCGAGCGCCCGTCAGCGTGCCTCGAAGTGCCCGGAAAGGAGCGCCGTTGGCTGGAAGTGCCGCTGACGCGCGCACCGCCGCCCACGTACGGTCGTAGCAGAAGCGGTCCACGCGACCACGCTCAGCACATCCGCCCCACCCGACGGTGCGCCACCGCGCGCCGTCCGCGCCGAGGCGTACCGACCGTACGCCGTCGCACGATTCGCGCCATCCCCCGTTCCGGTCCGCGTTCGCCTTCGCTTCCGCCTTCGATCCGCCGTTCGTCCCACCTGATCCGCCGTTCGTCCCGATCTGCCGTCCCACCTGATCCGCCGTTCGTCCCGGTCCGCCGTCCCACCCGATCCGCCGTTCGTCCCGGTCCGCCGAACCCGGCCCGGGCCGAGCCGCCCGCCGGCCCGCCCCACCCGTCCCCGCACCATCCCGGTTCCACCCCCCGTCGGGCCGTCACGTACGGCCCCCCGCCCTGGAGTCTGGAGTACGGATGTCCGCCGAGAACAGTGCGACCGGTGCCGGAACCGGCACCGTCCCGCTCATCCCGATGCACTGCCTGCGCCGCCTGGAGCCCGGCCCGCCCCGGCTCGCCGCGCTGCCGACCGGCACGCCCGTCTGGCTGGTCAGCCGCCACGCGGACGTGCGGCAGGTGCTGACCGACCCGCGCCTGGGCCGCGCCCCGCTGTACGCGCCGGACGCGCCGCCGATCGCCGTCATCCCGAACATCCTCGACAGCCCGCAGGGCCTGCTGAACATCGACGGCACCGAGCACCAGCGGCTGCGCCGCACCGTGCAGCGGGCCTTCACGCCGCGCGCCATCGCCCGCTGGCGGCCCTGGGTCGCCTCGGTGGTCGAGGCCCTGATCGACGAGATGATCGACCACGGCTCCCCCGCCGACATCGTGGCCGGCTATAGCCGCAAGCTGCCGGTCCAGGTGATCACCCGGCTGATGGGGCTCGACAACCTGGACGGCAAGAAGCTCTCGCACTGGAGCGACCACGCGCTCTCGGCCACCGCCTACACGGCCGAGGAGATCGCCACCGCCATGGCCGAGTTCGCCGGCTTCGGCGCCGCGGTGATCGCCGAACGCCGCGCCGACCCCGGCGAGGACCTGGTCAGCAGCCTGCTGGCGGCCGCGGCCGAGGACGGTTCGATCGCCGAGGAGCAGTTGGTCACGCTGGTCATCGGCCTCGTCGTGGCCGGCCACGAGACCACCATGACCAGCCTCGGCAACGCGCTGGTCTACCTGCTCACCGAGGACCGCGAGGCCTGGCAGCGGCTCGCCTCCGACGAGGCCAGCGCGACCGCCGCGACCGAGCAGATCCTGCGCGCCGTCCCGCTCGGCGACGGCCAGCACCTGCCCGGCCTGCTGCGCCGCACCATCGAGGACGTCGAGATCGGCGGGGTGGTCATCCCGGCGGGCAGCGTCGTCGCCGCCGACACCGTCGCCGCCAACCAGGACCCGACGGTCTTCACCGGGGACCTGCTCACCGAGCTGTTCTCCCCGCTGGCCGCGCCGATGCTGACCTTCGGCGCCGGGCCGCACCACTGCCTGGGCGCCTGGCTGGCCCGGATGGAGCTCGAACTCGCCCTGCACCGCCTGGCCCGCCGGCTGCCCTCGCTGCGCCTGACCGGGCCGGTCGAGGAGATCGACTGGCGGCGGGGCCTGCTCACCCGCAGCCCCGAGACCCTCCAGGTCGCCTGGTGACGGCCACGCCGGGGACGGGCGCCGACGCGGTGGTGGTCCGGGTCGACCGGGACCGCTGCATCGGCTCCGGGATGTGCGCCCTGAGCGCCCCCGGCTCGCTGGCGCTCGGCGCCGACGGGCTGGCCGAGCCGGTGGCCGACTACGCGGCCGACGGCGCCGAGCTGACGGAGGCGCTGGCCGACGCGGTCGACTTCTGCCCGGTCGAGGCGCTGACCCTCTACTCGGCCGCGGGTGGCTACCGGATCGCCCCGGCGGAGTGACCGCGCCCCCCGGCGCCGCCTGCCGCACCACGGCGGGCGGCGCCGGGGGCGTTCCCCGATAGATGATCCTGGCGAATAGACGGATGAGCTCATCCAT
>NZ_JBHXTQ010000054.1:0-58129 GCF_042677305.1 Kitasatospora sp. NPDC127121
TCGGGTTCGCCGGAGTTGAAGGCGAAGTACCTGGGGGCGTTGGCGCGGGGTGAGGGGATGTTCTCGTACTGCCTGTCGGAGCCGGAGGCGGGTTCTGACGCGGCGGGGATGCGGACCCGGGCGGTGCGGGACGGGGACTTCTGGGTGCTGAACGGGGTGAAGCGCTGGATCACGAACGCGGGCGTCTCGGAGTTCTACACGGTGATGGCGGTGACGGATCCGGAGCTGCGGTCGAAGGGGATCTCGGCGTTCGTGGTGGAGAAGGGCGACGAGGGGGTGTCGTTCGGTGCGCCGGAGAGGAAGTTGGGGATCAAGGGTTCGCCGACGCGTGAGGTGTACTTCGACAATGTGCGGATTCCTGCGGACCGGATGATCGGTGCGGAGGGGACGGGGTTCGCGACGGCGATGCGGACGTTGGACCACACGCGGGTGACGATCGCGGCGCAGGCGGTGGGGATCGCGCAGGGGGCGTTGGACTACGCGAAGGGGTATGTGAAGGAGCGGCGGCAGTTCGGGAAGGCGATCGCGGAGTTCCAGGGTGTGCAGTTCATGCTGGCGGACATGGCGATGAAGCTGGAGGCGGCGCGGCAGTTGACGTATGCGGCGGCGGCGAAGTCACAGCGTGGGGACGGGGATCTGACGTTCTTCGGGGCGGCGGCGAAGTGCTACGCGTCGGATGCGGCGATGGAGATCACGACGGATGCGGTGCAGTTGCTGGGCGGGTACGGGTACACGCGGGACTATCCGGTGGAGCGGATGATGCGGGACGCGAAGATCACCCAGATCTACGAGGGGACCAACCAGGTCCAGCGCATCGTCATGGCCCGCAACCTGCCGTAACAGCCTCTCCGAGGTGCACCGACGGCCGGGCCGAGCACCCGGTCCGGCCGTTCGGGGCCGATGCTATGTTCCGGGAATGAGCGAGAAGGAAGAGCAGGACCTGCCCATGAACGACGGGCCCGCCAAGCCGGCGATGCGCGAGGCGCTCGTCGCCGCGGCCTTCGAGCTCTTCCTGGAACGCGGCTTCGAGCAGACCACCATCGACGACATCGTCTCGCTCGCCGGGGTCGGCCGGCGCTCCTTCTTCCGCTACTTCCCGGCCAAGGAGGACGTGGTCTTCCCGGACCACGAGCGCAGCCTCGCCGAGATGACGGAGTTCCTGGAGTCCGGCACCGGCGAGGAGGACCCGGTCAAGCACGCCTGCGACGCGGCCCGGCTCGTCCTGCGGATGTACGCCGAACAGCCCTCCTTCTCCGTCCAGCGCTACCGCCTCACCCGCAAGGTCCCCGGCCTGCGGGCGTACGAGCTCTCCGTGGTCTGGCGCTACGAGCACACGCTCGCGGCCTACCTGCGCGGCCGGTTCGCCGACCGCCCGGACGGCCCGCTGCGCGCCGACGTGACCGCCGCCGCCGTCGTCGCCGCGCACAACCACGCCCTGCGCACCTGGCTGCGCTCGGGCGGCGAGAGCGACTGGGTGGTCGAGGTCGACGCGGCGATGGCCTTCGTCACCGGCACCTGGAACGACCGCCCGGGCGGGGAGTCCGGGGGGTCTGGGGAGCCCGGGGAGTCCGGGGCGGACGATGTGGTGGTGCTGGTCGCCAGCCGCCGGGCGCCGCTGTGGCGGATGGTCCAGGGCATCGAGAGCGCGCTCGGCGACGCCCACCGGCTCTGACCGCCGGCTGCTGGCTCCGGCCGCCGTCGACGCCCACCCGCTCCGGTCGCCAGCCGCCCCGGAGAGCGCTCTCACCCGAACGGCGCAACTCCGCTCGTCCGGCGCCCGGCTGACGGGCCGCACGCCGTGCGGGCCGCCCGGCCCCGGGCGAGACTCGGTCGCAGGACGGGGGCCGCGCGCCCCGGGAGCGCGAAGGAGCGGCGATGCCGGGGACGCCCCAGCAGCAGAACGGTGGCCCCACCCTGCGCCAGGTGCTGCTCGGCAAGGGCTACCTCGGCCTGCTGCTGGTCGCCACCCTGATCGGCGTCCCGGTCTCGCTGGTCGCCTTCGGCTTCGTCGGCCTGGAGCACCAACTCCAGCACTGGGTCTGGGAGAGCCTGCCGGTCGCCGCCGGCTT
This sequence comes from Kitasatospora sp. NPDC127121, assembly GCF_042677305.1. Lineage (NCBI taxonomy): Bacteria > Bacillati > Actinomycetota > Actinomycetes > Kitasatosporales > Streptomycetaceae > Kitasatospora > Kitasatospora sp. NPDC127121. The sequence goes on from NZ_JBHXTQ010000054.1 coordinate 2,070, forward strand.
CGACCGCGCCCCCTGGTGGTGGCCGCTGCCCGCGCTGCTGCTGGCCGGCCTGCTGCTCGCCCCCGTGGTCACCCGGCTGCCCGGGCGCGGCGGCCACGTCCCGGTGGACGGGTTGGGCGGCCCGCCCACCCCGCCGGGCGCCGTCCCCGGCGTGGTGCTGGCCGCGCTCGCCTGCCTGCCGCTCGGCGCGGTGCTCGGCCCGGAGGCGCCGCTGATGGCGATCGGCGGCGGCCTCGCGCTGCTCGCCGTCCGGTCCGCCAGGCGGGCCCAACGCCCGGACCTGGTACCGGTGTTGGGCACAGCCGGGGCGGCGGCGGCGATCTCCACCATCTTCGGCAGCCCGCTGGTGGCGGGCGTGATGATGATCGAGGCGGCCGGGCTGGGCGGCCCGCGGCTGATCGCTCTGATCCTGCCCTGCCTGCTGGCCAGCGGGGTCGGTGCGCTGGTCTTCACCGGCTTCGGCCACTGGACCGGGCTGTCGATCGGCGCGCTCTCGCTGCCGCGGGTGCCCGAGAGCGGCGTCCCGGACCTGGGCGACTTCCTCTGGGGCGTCCCGCTGGCGGTGGTGATCGCCGTGGTCTGCGTGGCCGGGCAGGCCCTCGGCCGGCGGGTCAAGGCCTTCACCACGGGCGATCCGGCGGGCCCCCGGCCGGTGCCGACCGCTCGTCGGACCGCCGTCCGGACGGTGCTGTGCGCGATCGCCGTCGGGGCCTGCCTCGCGGCGTACGCGCTGCTCACCGGTCGCTCACCGGAGGAGGCCGCGCTCTCCGGGCAGGCCACCCTGGGCGCGCTGGCGGCCGACCCGGCGGCCTGGTCGATCGGCGCGCTGCTCGCCCTGGTGCTGTGCAAGACGGTCGGCTGGGGGATCGCCCTGGGCAGCCTGCGCGGCGGCCCGATCTTCCCGGCGATCCTGATCGGTGCCGCGCTCGGGGCGGCCTGCGCGCCGCTGCCCGGCTTCGGTACCGCGCCCGCGCTGGCCGTCGGACTGGCCGCCTCCGGCGCGGCCGTCACCCGGCTTCCGGTCACCAGCACGGTGCTGGCGACGGCGCTGCTGGGCGGCCAGGCCGCCGATGCGATGCCGCTGCTGATCGTCGCCGCGGTGACGGCCTTCGTCACCGGCGAGCTGCTCCGGGGGCGGTCGAGACGCGTCCACGTCCTGCCCGGCCGGGGCAGGCCGGCACCGGCCGACTGACCGGCCCGCCCTCGTCCGGCCCTCGCCCCGCCCTCGTCCAGTCCTCGTCCGGTCCTCATCCAGCCCTCGTCCAGTCCCTGGACGCCGGCGCCCCGACGTCAACGTTCTGCGGCGCGAAAGCCCGTTCGGGGGACGGCAGATGAACAACTGCGGATTCCACAGCCCCCGGTCGGCGGTGTGCGCGATAACGGAGGGACCCCGGCCGACCGGCCGGCGAGGCACCAGGACCAGCAGCCAGGGAACCGAGGAACCACACCCATGCCGATCAGCGACTACGGCGTGCTCGCCGCCACCGCCGTCGACCGGCGCCGCGAGGGCGCCACCGACACCCCGCACTACCAGATCCACCTGCGCGACGCCGGGGGCACCGACTACCGCGCGGCGGTCAACGTCCTCTCCCAGCAGGCCCCCGCGGACCTGCGCTACCTCGCGGTCGAGGACTTCCGGCACCCCGTCACCGGTCTCCTCCCGCCGGCCGGCAGCGGCTGGAACCCGCTGCCGTCCCGGCCGGGCACGGCGAGCCTGGACTTCGTCCGCGGGCACCTGTTCGACCCCGCGGCGATGCGCGTCCTGCCGCCCGACCTCCCGGGCCCGGACAACGACCTCGCCGACATGCTCGACCAGCACGTCCAGCGGGCGATCGCCGACCCGGCGGCCGCGGTGTACGTCTTCGGGCAGCGCTTCGGGCCCGAACCCGGCGTCCCGGACAAGGTGTTCGGCTTCCTGCCCGGCAACGGCGTGCACGACGTGCACATGAACCAGGGCAACAGCGGGCGGTTCCGGACGGACGACGGCGTCTACCAGGACGGCGCGCTGCTCATCCACCTGCCGGCGGAGAGCCGGTGGGCGGCGGTGTTCCTGGCCTTCCAGTCGCAGTCCTGGCACACCGACGACCGCACCGGGCACGCCCTGCCCGCGTCCGTCCCGCACCCCACGCGCCCCCGGACCGGCTCCCGCCAGGCGACCGGCCCCCAGCAGTAGCGTCCGCCGGGCCCGTCGGCGTTCTCAGCCCGCGCTGCGGGACCGGCGGGACTGGGCGAGCAGCCAGGCGTAGACCTCGGGGTCGTCGTACGTCCGCGTCCAGGAGTCGTGGCCGACCCCCGGGTAGCGGGTGAACCGCACCGGACCGCCCGCCTCCCGCAGCGCCTCGACCACCCGCTCGGTGTGGGCGACCGGGACGACGTCGTCCTCCCCGCCGTGGAAGGCCCACACCGGGAGGGCGGCGAGGCGCGGCGCCGCCTCCCTCAGCCCGGACCCGCAGATCGGCACGGCGGCGGCGAACCGGCGCGGGTACCGGGCGGCGAGTGCCCACGTGCCGGTGCCGCCCATGCTCAGCCCGGTCACGTACCGCCGGTCCGGGTCGATCCGGTACGTCCGCGCCACGTCCTCGACCAGGGCCGCCAGCGCGCTCACCTCCGCGACCCACGAGCTGTGCGCCGGGCACTGCGGGGCCACCACCACGAACGGCAGCTTCGCCCCGGCGGCGATCTGCCGCACCGGCCCGTGCACGGCGAGCGCCGCCAGATCCTCGCCGCGCTCCATGGCGCCGTGCAGGAACAGCAGCAGCGGCCACGGCCCGGGGCCCTCGTCGTACCCGTCCGGCAGCGACAGGGCGTACCCCAGGTCGTTGCCGTCCTCGTCGACGGCGAACCGGTGGTGCTGAACAGGTGCGGACATCGGTCTCCTCCAAAGGCGCCAGGGGTTCCACGGGGCGGACCCGCCGCCACCACCCTTACCGAGCAGCCTCTCCGATCGATGACGCCGCCGTCACGGTTCACGTCGCAAAGACGCCGGACGGGGCCCGAGCGAGGGCGGCGCGGCGATGCCGAACTCCCGGCGGAGCGCGGAGAGAGCGGCGAGGTAGCCGCTCATGCCGTGGACACCCGGACCGGGCGGGGTGGACGCGGAGCACAGGTAGACGCCGGGCAGCGGGGTCGCGTACGGGTTCCATCGGAGGGTCGGGCGCATGAGCAGCTGGCCGAGGGTCAGGGCCCCGGCCCCGATGTCCCCGCCGACGTAGTTGGGGTTGTACGCCTCGTACTGGACGCCGTTGGTGCTCCTGGCGGCGAGGACCGTCTCGCTGAACCCGGGCGCGTACTTCTCGATCTGTGCCGTGACGGAGCCGGTGGGGTCCGCCGCGTACCCGTTGGGGACGTGCGCGTAGGCCCAGACGGGCCTCTTCCCGGCGTGGACCCGGTCGGGATCGGCGATGCCGGGATCCACCAGCAGCACGAAGGGGTCGCCCGCGTCGACGCCGCGGGCGACCCCGGACTCCCGGCGGTAGATCTGCGCCTGCGACCCTCCGAGGTGCACGGTGGCGGCCCTGGCCACGTCGGTGTTGCGCCACGGGATCGCCTCGGACACCAGGAAGTCGACCTTGGCCGCCGCGGGCCCGTACCGGAACCTGCCGAGTCGTCGCCGGTAGGCGGCGGGCAGTCGGTCGCCCGCCACGGCCGAGAACTCCTTCGGCCCGGTGTCGAACATGACGACGCGCGAACCGCGCACCTGCGCCAGCTCGGTGATGCGCGCACCGGTGTGGATCAGCCCGCCGTGGCGCCGGATGTCCTCGGCCAGGCCGGCCGCGATCTCCGAGCTCCCGCCGCGCGGCACCGGCCACCCCGAACTGTGCGCCAGGTGGCCGAGGAAGACCGACACGGCTCCGCCGACGATGCTGGGGAGCCTGCCGACGGCGTGCGCGGCCACCCCGGCGAGGAGGGCGGCCGCCTCGTCGGTCGCGAACCGGCGCGTGGCGAGCGCCGTCCCGTGGACCAGGGACCGCCACGCGAGCATCGCCGGAGTCCGCAGGGACGCGGGGACGGAGCGGAAGTCGGAGAGGAAGAGCTCCCCGATCTCGGTGCTGCGGCCGATGAGCGGTGCCATCAGCCGCCGCCAGCCGGCGCCGTCACGGCCCAGTGCGTCGCAGGTCCGGTCGAGGTCGTGGTACGCCACGGCGGCTCGCCCGTCAGCCAGCGGATGGGCGTAGGACGCTTCCGCCTGGAGCAGGTCGACGCCGCGGGCCGACAGGTCGAACCGGCGGAAGAACGGCGAGACGGCGGCCATCGGATGGACGGCGGAGCAGATGTCGTGCCGTACGTCGCTGTCGAACAGCGCGTGCGTGCGCAGGCCGCCGCCGATCTCGTCCTGGCTCTCGTAGACGTCCACGTGCAGCCCGGCGCGGGCGAAGGTGACGGCCGCCGCCAGGCCGTTCGGCCCGCTGCCCACGACCGCGACGTCGCTGTTCCATTTCATGCTCGGCCCGCCTCGTTCGTGGTCGGTCCGCCGCGCGGGACTCCACGGGCGGGGCGGCCGCTCACCGGGAGCTGGTGCTACCGGCGGCCCTCCGCATCGAACATTCCTTCCAGCTCCTTCAGGACCGACGGCAGGTAGAAGCCGGTCTCGCCCTCCCATTTTCGCTTCCCGACGCTGTAGGCCGCGACGGTTTGGCTGACCGAGACGTTCGGGCGCTGCAGCAGGAGCTCCATGTTGCGTTCGACGACGGCATTTCCGGCCGGAAAGGCGGTGGCGAGCACGATCGGCTTCTCGGTGATCTGCAACGCCATGGTGGCGGGGGTGTTGCAGTTTCCCGCGGCGAGCCGCATGGCGAAATCGAGCGTCGCGGGGAAGACGGCGAAGGCGTCGACGCGTTCGCCGATCTCCACGTGCGCGGATTCCGGGAGGGAGGGGTCGGCGTAGTCGTCGGTCCACACGTCGCCGCCCACCAGTCGGCGCAGGGCGTCCAGCGTCACGAAACGCTGTGCGGACCTGGTCACCAGGAGGTCGCTCGTGATCCGGGGAAACGACTGGCGCAGCCAGTGCAGCCAGTACGGCGTGAGCGCGGCGTTGATGGATCCGGTCACGATGAACAGGATCCGCTTCTCGCCCAGATCGGGGATCTCCTGATTGCCGGCGCTTCCGGCGCTTCCGACGTTTCCGGTGTTTCCAGCGCTTCCGCCGGTTCCGCTGCTTTCGGTGCTTTCGGGCATCTCGGTATTCCCCCGGTTCACAGGGCGAGTTCCGGCGAGATCATGATGGGCTTGATCCCGTCGGCACCCTCGGTCGGGACGGACGCCACGATCATGAACTGGTAGTCGCCCGACTCGCTGCTCTTCCTGCACGCGTCCCGCACGGCCCCGGCCATCAGGTTGTACCCGTCGCTGTTCAGCATCCACTCGAACATGGCCCCGTTCGAGGCGAGCGTGCGCACCTGCGACGCCATGTCGAACAGCGCCTTGGGAACCCGGCTCCCCGGGTTCCACAGCACGGCGAGCGGCTTCGCCTCGTTCCGCATGGCCAGGTCGGCCCACGTGGTCCAGCCGTCCGCGGGCGTCGCGCGCGTGCGGTAGAAGACGTACAGGTCCTCGATGCCGGGGTTCGGGGCGAAGAAGCGCCATTGCGGCAGGTCGGGGAAGAACGGCAGGCGCATCTTGATCGGCAGCTTGTCGTCGGGCAGGTTCTCGAAGACCGTCAGCACGACGTGCGTCACCAGGGCGGCCTTGACCAGGGACGCGACGGCCCTGCGCCACGCGCTCATGAGTTCTCCAGGATGATCGCCGCCGTCTGCTGCGCCAGGGCGGGCTTGGCGATGATGGACCGGTGGCTGCTCGCCGGCACGACGTGGAAGTCCGCGGCGACCCGCTCGCTGAGCTTGCGCTGCTGCTCGGTGTTGTTGGCGGCCGAGATGACGACGCGCCGCAGCGGCCCGGCGGCCACGAAGTCCTGCCCGGCGAGGGGCTCGTGCAGGTACTCCTGGCGAGCCGCCAGCAGCACCTGGGGGCTGGAGATCGAGGCCAGGTACGCCCGTTGGATGTCCGGGCGGTATTCGAGTTCCCGCTCGGTGGGGCTCGTCAGCCAGCGGGTGGTGCCCAGGGCCGAGCCGAGCAGCCGTCGCGCGGTGTCCTGGTTGTAGCGCGCCACCCGCCTCTTCGACCCGCGGTCCTCACCGAGGAGGACGGCGTCCGTCCCGTCGACGATGTGCAGGACGGTGGCGCGCTCGCGCACGTACGCGGACTCCGCCGCGACGTTCATGGCGGTGAGGGCGCCGATCGAGTGGCCGCACAGGACGACGTCGCCCTGCGGCGCGAGCTGTTGCAGGAGGAACTCGACCAACTGGGCCGGCCGCAGCCTGCTCTTCGAGCGCCAGTACCCGCTGCGGTGGTAGCGCAGCACCCGGAAGCGCCGGCTGAGCAGCCCGGCCACCCAGTCCCAGGATTCCAGCGGCGCGCCCAGGCCGCTTTCGAGGACCGCGACGGGGGCGGTGGGGCCGAGCTCCCCGCCATCGAGCGCGTACTCGATCGCGAGGCCGTCCGGGCCCTGGATCAGGGATGTCCCCTTGAGCCCGCCGCGCCGGGTGTACTCCTCCTCCAGGCGGATGTACGAGAGGTAGGCGCTGACCACGGCGGCGGCCCCGAAGGTGGCGACCACCTGGCGTTCGAACCTCATCCCCGGCCCCCGTTCCTGGGGAGGCGGTCCACGGCGTAGAGGACCGCCGCGTGGGCCGAGCTGAATCCCCAGAAGAACCGCGGCAGGCCCATCGTCACGGCGATGCCCAGGTGGAAGAGCTTGACGCCGGCCAGGGCCCTGCGGGCGTCCGCCGGTGCCAGCAGGTAGACGATCGGGAACCCCGTCTCCCAGACGATGGTGAACCACGTCATCGAACTGCACAGCAGCGGGCTCTTCTTCAGCCACTTGGCGACCGCGCTGTCCCCGTACTGCTGGGTCTGCAGGACCTGTTCCAGCGCCTCGCCCGACCGCCAGGTACTGGAGATCGCCTTCGCCGCGCCGGCGGTCACGTAGGCGATGAAGGTCTGGGCGTTGACCGCGCGCAGGAAAAGGTCGTCGGACTTCTCGGCCTCGGGGACCAAGGCGGTGAGCACGCGGTAGCCGCAGATCAGGGCGGCCATGTGGTCCGCCCCGTCCCTGCCGAACGAGGTGCGGTACTTGCTCAGGCCGCTGGAGGCCAGCATCAGGCCGGCTCCGGTGATCTGCTGCGCCCGGCTCCTGCGGCCGGTCAGGGTCAGCGCTCCGCCGACGACGCCCATGGCCTTGATGGCGACGGCGCCGCCGTGGCTGTCGATCGCCTTGCGGAGAGCCTGCGGGACGACGCTGCGATCGCGTTTCGAACTCAGGCCCTGCAAAAGGCCGTTGGGTCCGTAGGCGGCTGTCCGGGTCAAGGCTTCGAGGCCGCTGATGATCTCGCCCACCGCGGCCGGGGCCAGCGTCCAGTAATGCGCGTCCTCGCGCGATATGGGGTGGGAAGGCTCGTTGACGATCTTAGTGAATGGCATTCACGCGTCCTCGTGCTCCGGTCGAGCGGGGCCGGAAAGGGGAACCGCTCGTCCCCCTTTCCGGCCCGTCTGCTCACATGGGTGGTGTCACCGGTGGGTCAGTTGGTTCAGCAGCCGAGGCAGATCGTGCTGCCCGTCACGACGACCTCGCACACGGCGATGATGGTGGGGGTGGTCATCGCGGGAGCGTTGTGTGCGTTCACGAAACCCTCCTGCGCCTCCGCGAACGAAGCGTTGACGGCATCGGTCACGAACTCGACACGCGATTCGGTGGCGTTCACTCTTTCTCCTTTTGATGGTGGAGACAGCGGCCAACCCACAGAGGACCGACGTCCGCTGCCGGCCGCTGCCGTTCGACCATATGTCGTTTCGGTAACCACGGGAAGACCCTTGATGTGTTCATGGTGTGCGCAATACGAATCGGCGGCGGATAATTTCGAAGAAATTGACCAATTCCATTGTAGGTGGACATTCCTCGAATTCTGCGCAATGCCCCTTTTGTTGCGGAGTCCCCGGGTGTTCCTGTATTCGATCATTGATATCGCAGGTCGGGCCTTGATCGAGAATCCGGGCGGGTGGCGGATTCCGCCGAACAGTCCGTATGGCCTCGAATCACCCCATTTGACTTGACGGCCTCGGGTTCGGGTTCCGGTTCGGCCGGAGGGCGCATGTCGGGCCGCCCGGAGGGTGTATTTGGGTCGGCTTTGCAGGATTGGGACGCCTTGCTATGATCGGCCCAATGTTCAGAAAAGTGTGAAAATGAACGTTTCGATCATCCGAGAGAAGACGGCTCGTCGATTGAAAAACAAAACCGGCAAGGCGGCGGGCGCACCGCTGCTGCAACTCGTCGACGTCACACACGCGTACGGTGACAGCACCGTGCTCGACCGGGTCTCCCTCCGCATCCACCGTGGTGAGTGCGTTTCCCTGGTCGGGGAGAACGGATCCGGCAAGAGCACCCTGCTCCGCGTGGCGGCCGGACGGGAGAGACCGTCCGGAGGATCGGTCGTCTTCGACGGGGAAGAGATCCACGAGGATTCCCTGGACGTGCGCAAGCGGGTCGCGTCGGTGATGGATCCCGGTGCGTTCTACCCGGACCTCACCGTGCGGGAGCATCTGCGGCTCGTGGCGCTGTCGCACGGCATGGGCGCCGGAGCCGATGCCGCGGTCGACGGGGCGCTGGAGTCGCACCGCCTCACGGCGCAGTCCGAACAGTTCCCCTCGGCCCTGTCCTCCGGACAGACCCAGGCGCTGCTCCTCGCCGCCGCCTTCATCCGGCCGCACGACCTCCTCATCCTCGACGAGCCCGAACAACGGCTCGACTCCCACGCCCGGACCGCCCTCGCCCGCCTGATCGCGGAGCACCGCGACCGCGGAGCGGCCGTCCTCATGGCCACCCACCACCGGGCCCTGAACGAGGTCGCGGACCAGATCGTCGAAGTCGGCTCGCGTTCGGGGCACTCGGGCCCGTCCGGGGCGGTGCAGGGGGAAGGATGAGCGGCTTGAGCGACAGCGTGGCACCCGCGACCGGGACGAGGGCGCGGGTGCCCGACAGGTCGGGGGACTGCACCGCGGACACCCTGCTGTTCCTGCGCGAAGCCCGGAGCGGCACGCGCCAGGAGAAGCGCAGGAGCGCGTGGTTCATCGCCTACACGGTCCTCCTGGTGGGCGGCTGCTGGGGCGTCCCCGCCCTGCTCCAGTGGACGAGTTCGACCCGGGCGGCCGACCGGCCGCCCGTGCAGATCGGGGAACAGGCGTCCGCGACGCTCCCGGCGCTGATCCCGGCGGTGCTGGTCCTCGCCCTGCTGCTCACCGCCCGGGGAGCGATGTGGCGCGGCCCGGTCCTGCTGGACCGGGCCACCACCGGCTTCCTGCTGCCCTCGGCCGTCGACCGGCGAGCCCTGCTCGCACCGGGGCTGCGGTCCTCGGTGGCGCTGGCCTCCGTGGTGAGCGGCGTCGCCGGCGCGGTCGCGGGCTTCCTGCTGCAGGGCCTGGCCCCGCAGTCGTGGATCCTGCTGACCCTCGCGGGCTCCTGGACGGGCGTCTCGGTGGCGCTCACCACGAGCGCGGTCGGCGTCCTGGTCGAGCGGCACGACCAGTGGATGTCCCGGTACGGCCGCAGGGTCTTCGCCGCAGGGTGGCTCCTCGCCGCGGTCGCCGCCGCCGGCGTGTGGACGGCATGGACGCAGGGGCGGACGGGCTGGCTGCAAGGCCTCCTGCTCTGGTCGGGCCCGTGGGGGTGGGCGTCCCAACCGCTCCTGTGGGCGCTCGGCCTCGTGGGTACGGCGGGCGCCGTCGGCACGGTGCTGTCCGTCGGCACCCCGGTGCTCGCCCTCGCCCTCGCCTGGCGGGAACTGCCCGCGATCCCGCAAGCCGCCCTCAGACTGCGCGCGACGGTCGCCGCCCAGATCAGCACGTCCGTCCTCATGCTCGACCTCCGCCAGGCCCGCTCCGGAGTACCGCGGCTCAAGGAGCGGAACAGCACCCCCCGGCTCCGCCTCCCCATGCCGCGGCACCGGCTGCTGCTGGTCCCGTGGCGCGACCTCACCTGCCTGCTGCGCAACCCCCGCCGCCTGGGGTGGGCCGTCGCCTGGAGCGGAATCGCCGTCGGACTGACCGCGGCGGCCCCCTCCTTCACCTCGACAGCACAGCAGATCGTCGTCGTGCTGTCCCTGGTCGCCGAATACCTGGCGGCCGCCCAACTCACCGAGCCGGCCCGGCTGGAGAGCGACGACCCGCGACGCTCCACCAACCTGCCCTGGACGTTCAAGTCGCTCGCCCTCCAGCACTCGGCGGTGCCCGGCGGCCTCCTCCTCGCGCTCACCGGAGCCGGCGCACTGGCGTGCGCGCTCGCCGGCCGGGACACCGCAGGACTCCTCCCGCTCCTCGCCTCCGTACCCGCACTCACTGCGGCCGCGCTGGTCAGCTCCTACCGGGGCGTCGTGCCCATGCACCTGACGATCGGCGTCAACACCCCCATGGGCAACACCGGCCCCGGCCAGGTGGCGCTCTGGTACCTGCGCGGCCCGCTGGCGGTCGGCACCCTCCTGTTCCCGCTCGCCCGCTCCGCAGCCCAAGGCCACCCGTACGCCGCGGCACAACTCGCCTGGACCCTGGCCGTCACCGCAGCCGCCCTCTGGTGGGTCCGGCGCACCGCCCACCGCCTCCACACCCGATAGCCCCGGCCCCACACCAGGGGCCGGCCGCCGTTGCGGACGCATCGTCGGGCGGTCCCTCCGGAGGCGGGCGCCCGTGACGCCTCATACCTGAGAGCCAGGCCGAGGACGGCTCCGCGGCGGGAGGCCGGCCGGCGGGTCCGCTGCGTAGCGTGGTGACCGAATGCACCCCGGCCGAGGAAGGCACCGTGAGCGTCCGAATTGCTGAGAGCCCCTAGGAGGTGGTCGGTGCGCGGAGCGCTGCACACCGTGAGGAAGGATCTGTTCACCCCGGCCCCGCAGCCCATGCCGCCCATGAGCGGGCCGGGACTGCTGAGGTGGCTGCCGCACGGCGCGGTCGTCGCGGTGGCGGTCTTCGCGGCCGTCTCCGCTACCGAGGACATCCCGTTGCGGCCGCTCGGGATGCTCCACGCCGCGCTCCTGGTACCGGCGCTGCGCCGGCCGCTGCCGGCCTGGTGGCTGTCGCTGGTGATGCTGCCGGTGTTCTCGTTGTACCCGCCCTTCGCGCCGTACACGGGATGGGCGTGGGCCGTGCAGGCTGGGCTGTCGTTCCTGGTCGCGCTGCGCAACCCGCCGCGGGTGACGGGCGAGACGGTGGCGCTGAGCACCGCGCTGCTGCTGGGACTGCAGCTGGCGGGCGGGTGGATCGGGCCCTGGTACTTCACGGTGATCGTGCTGGTGTTGTTCGCCCTCGTCGTGGCCGCCGCGACCGGGGTGCGCCGGACGAGGGAGGTCCGCGCCCGGCTCGCGGAGCAGGAGCGGGCCCTCGCGCAGGAGCGGGCGCACCGCACCGTCCTGGAGGAACGCGCCCGCATCGCGCGCGAGTTGCACGACGTGGTCGCCCACCACATGTCCGTCATCTCCATCCAGGCCGAGGCCGCCCCGTACCGGGTCGCGGACCCGCCCCGGGAACTGGTCGCGGCGCTGGCCGACATCCGCGCGGGCGCCCTGGAGGGACTGACCGAGCTGCGCCGCCTCCTCGGCGTGCTGCGCTCCGAGGACCGTCCCGGCGGGCGTGCTCCCGAGGCTCCGCAGCCCACCCTGGAAAGGCTCGACGACCTGCTCGCCGGGGTGCGCGCGGCCGGGCTCGACGTGCGGGCGGTGGTCTCCGGGACGCGCCGACCGCTGCCCGAGGGCGTGGAGCTGTCGGCCTACCGCATCGTGCAGGAGGCGCTCAGCAACACGCTGCGCCACGCCCCGGGCGCCGCGGCCCGCGTCGAGCTGACGTACACCGACGCCGCCCTGCGGCTGCGGATCCGCAACGGGCCCGGCACCGCGGCCGCCGAGCCCTCGCCGGGAGCCGGGCACGGCCTCCTGGGCATGCGCGAACGTGCCGTGATGCTCGGCGGGGAGTTCTCCGCCGGCACCACCCCCGACGGTGGCTACGAGGTCACCGCGCTGCTGCCGGTGCCCGCCGCCCCAGCCGTCCGGACAGACAGGGAACAGACCGCATGACGATCCGAGTGATAATCGCCGACGACCAGGCGATGGTTCGCGAGGCCTTCTCGGTGCTCCTCGGCGCCCAGCCCGGCATCGAGGTGATCGCGACCGCCGTGGACGGCCTGGACGCGGTGGCCAAGGCCGAGGAGCTCCGCCCCGACGTGATCGTGATGGACATCCGGATGCCCGGACTGAACGGCATCGAGGCCACCCGCCGGATCACCGGGCAGGCCGGCCTGTCGACCAGGATCCTCGTCCTGACCACCTTCGACCTCGACGAGTATGTGTACGAGGCGCTGCGGGCCGGCGCCGGCGGGTTCCTCCTCAAGGACGCCTCCGGGGTCCAACTGGCCGAGGCGGTACGCGTCGTGGCCGCCGGGGACGCGCTGCTGTCGCCCGGACTCACCAAGCGGCTCATCACGGAGTTCGCCCGGCTGGGCGGCTCGGCGAAACCGCCCGCCCAGGTGCGGATCGACGTCCTCACCAACCGCGAGACCGAGGTGCTCACGCTGGTCGCCCGGGGCCTGTCCAACGCGGAGATCGCCGCCGAACTCGTCGTCGCCGAGCAGACCGTCAAGACGCACATGGGCAGCATCCTGCAGAAGTTGCAGCTGCGGGACCGCACCCAGGCCGCAGTCCTCGCCTACGAGACGGGACTGGTCGTTCCCGGCCGCACCGATCTGTGATCCCGCGGTAGTGCGGCGGCACTGGCCCGGATGTCTCCCCCCGACCCCCTACCTGAGAGCTGCTCCGGAGAATGGCTCCGCGGTGTGAGGCCCGTGCGGGTGTCGGATTCCTAGCGTTCTTGTATGAGCCGGTCCTCGCCGCCCCCGTGTGGGGTTCCGAGGACCTCGCGGCTCCCGACAAGTTCCGCGGGCGGCGGCGACCGCCCCGCGCACCATCGCAGGAGTACAGCCATGACCACACCCCGAAGCTCCGCCGCCTCGCCCGCCCGGCCCGGACGGCCCGTCCGGATCCTGCGGGCCGCCTCCGCCGTCCTGGCGTCGTTCCTCGCGTTCCTGACCGTCGCCATCGTGCTCGGCGCGTACGTCCCCTCGATACCCAAGGCGGGCGTGATCGGGCCGGTCCTGGGCGGGCAGTACCCGTTCCACACGGCCCTGCTGGCCCTCGTCGCCGCCGGCCTCGCCACGCTGGCCTGGCGGGCCGGCCTGGTGCGCTGGGGACGCGTGGTCACCGGCGTCTCGACGCTGTGCACCATGGGCGCCCTGATCATCGGCGGCATCCAGTTCCAGGCCGCCAGGGAGGCCGGCGTCGACATCTCGCTGGGCCAGGTGTTCACCGAACTCTCCTACCCCGCGGCGAAGCCGGACGCGACCGAGACGTTCGCGAGCCCCGAGGGCGAGCCCCTGCGGGTGGACGCGTACCTGCCCGCGAAGGCCCCGGGCAAGCGGACCCCGGCTGTCGTGCTCGCCCACGCCGGCGGCTTCCACACCTTCGACAAGAACGACCTGCGCGGCACCGGCCGCTGGCTCGCCGACCACGGCGTCGCCGTCTTCGCCGTCGACTACCGCCTGGCCGGTCCCGACCGTCCCACCTGGGACAAGGCCCCGCAAGACCTCGTCTCCGCCATGGGCTGGGTGCAGCGCAATGCCGACGTGTACGGCGTCGACGGCGCACGGATCTCGCTCGGCGGCATGTCGGCGGGCGGCACCCTGGCGATGAACACCGCCTACCGCCTCCAGAACGGCACCATCAAGGCCGCCGAGGGCGCCACCCCTGCGCCCCCGGCCTCCGTGATCGGCTTCTACCCCGGCACCGACGTCGCGCAGATGTGGGAGGACGACGTGGCCGGGACCCGCGAGGCGGCGCAGATGTACACCGGCGGCACCCCGAAGCAGTACCCGGACCGCTACCGCGAGGTGTCCCCGACGTCCGACGTCCGCCCCGGCCTGCCCCGCACCCTGCTCGTCGTCGGGGACCGCGACCGCAGCGCCCGCCCCGAGACCGTCGCCGGCCTCGGCGACGCGCTGAGGAAGCAGGGCGTCGACGTGGAGGTGAAGGAACTGCCCTTCGCCGACCACGCGTTCGACGACGCGTACGGCAGCCTCACCTCCCAGACGAGCCGGCAGATCCTGCTCGACTTCCTCCTCGCGGACGCACGCTGACCCCGGGTCCCGGCCGGCCGTCGAGGCGGACAGGCAGCGCGACACGGCTGCGGGAGACTCGCTAGTAGTGCGTGCTGTGGTTCCACCAGGCCTGGGTGCTGTCAGTGCCGCTTTCCCCCGCAGGGGCGGACTCCGCCACGGGGGTGGGCGTCGACACCGGGCCGGCTGGGCCTATCCGCCCTGGTCCAAGGGCAAGTCCGCCGGCCGGTGGGTCACGAGGTTGGTCACGTGACTGCTGCACCGTGACCGGAAAAGCAAAAAACCCCTGATAATCAGGGGTCTTAGCTGGTGTCCGAGGGGGGACTTGAACCCCCACGCCCGATAAAGGGCACTAGCACCTCAAGCTAGCGCGTCTGCCATTCCGCCACCCGGACCGGGTGTTGTCTTTGCGGCTTTCGTTCTCTTGTCGGCCGCGCTGACAGATGTAACTGTAGCAAAGATCGGCTTGGGGTCCCAAAACGGTTCGGGGCGGGGGTGCGGGGGTGGTGGCGGGGGCAAGGGGGAGTGTGTGGCGGGGGCGTGACCAGGGGGTTTCGGGGGTGCGCAGGGGGTGGATCCGGGTCGGGGGCTGGGGGAGGATGGGCGTACGTGCTCGTACGCCCGGGTGCAGGTCCTGGGGGTGGCGCGCTGGTGCGTCGGTGCGGGCCAAAGACGAGGAGTGACCGTGAGCGAGCGGAGCGAGTCGGCGGGGCCGAGGGCGACGGCTGAGTCGGAGGTCGCCGGGATCTGTCGCGATCTGATCCGGATCGACACCAGCAACTACGGGGACGGCTCCGGCCCGGGGGAGCGCAAGGCGGCGGAGTACGTCGCCGAGCAGCTCGCCGAGTTCGGGGTGGAGCCGCAGATCTTCGAGTCGGCCAAGGGGCGGGCCTCGACGGTGGTGCGGATCGAGGGCGAGGACCGTTCCCGCCCGGGCCTGCTGATCCACGGCCACACCGACGTGGTGCCGGCCAACGCCGCGGACTGGACGTACGACCCGTTCGGGGGCGAGATCGCGGACGGCTGCGTGTGGGGTCGCGGCGCGGTCGACATGAAGGACATGGACGCGATGACCCTCGCGGTGGTCCGCGACCGGCTGCGCACCGGCCGCAAGCCCCCGCGCGACCTGGTGCTGGCGTTCGTCGCGGACGAGGAGGCTGGCGGCACGTACGGGGCGCGGTTCCTGGTGGACAAGCACCCGGAGCTGTTCGAGGGCGTGACCGAGGGCATCGGCGAGGTCGGCGGCTTCTCCTTCACGGTCAACGACCAGGTGCGGCTGTACCTGGTGGAGACGGCCGAGAAGGGCATGCACTGGATGCGCCTGACGGTCGAGGGCCGCGCCGGGCACGGCTCGATGGAGAACGACGACAACGCGATCACCGAGCTGTGCGAGGCGGTCGCCCGGCTCGGCCGGCACAAGTTCCCGCTGCGGATCACCAAGACCGTACGGGCGTTCCTGAACGAGCTGTCGGACGCGCTCGGGGTCGAGCTCGACCCGGAGAACATGGACGAGACCCTGCGGGTGCTCGGCGGCATCGCCAAGATGATCGGCACCACGCTGCGCAACACCGCCCAGCCGACCATGCTCGGCGCCGGGTACAAGGTGAACGTGATCCCCGGCCAGGCCACCGCACACGTGGACGGGCGCTTCCTGCCCGGCTACGAGGAGGAGTTCCTGGCGGAGCTGGACAGCGTGCTGGGCCCGCGCGTGAAGCGGGAGAGCCTGCACTCGGACAAGGCGATCGAGACCACCTTCGACGGCGCGCTGGTGGAGGCGATGCAGACGGCGCTGCGGGCGGAGGACCCGATCGCCCGCGCGGTGCCGTACTGCCTGTCGGGCGGGACGGACGCCAAGTCGTTCCAGGACCTCGGGATCCGCTGCTTCGGCTTCGCGCCGCTGCAGCTGCCGCCGGAGCTGGACTTCGCCGGGATGTTCCACGGCGTGGACGAGCGGGTGCCGGTGGACGGGCTGAAGTTCGGCGTCCGGGTGCTGGACCGGTTCCTCGACGCCTGCTGAGCGTTGCCTGCCGAGCGTTGCCTGTCGAGCGGCTTGGGCTGAGCTCCTTGGGCTGAGCACCTCGGGCGGACGGCCCGTTCCCGGAGTGCCGGGGGCGGGCCGTCCGCATTGTCCGAGCTAATGATTTGGGACAGGGCGAAGGAGATCAACAGAAACGATCCTGCAAGGAAATGTGGATCGAGCGTGCGTGCGAGACGTCACCGTTGCGAGTGAATGGCAAATCTGTTCCGTACCCCGTTTGCCACACCCTCGTTCATCCCTGTGCAACCCGCCGAACGGGTTGCGTTGTCCATACAGGAGGAATGATGAAGGTCAAGAAGATCGCCGCTGTTGCCGCCGCCACCGGTGGCCTGGTGATCGCCGCCGCCGGTGTCGCGTCCGCTCACGGCGGCGCCGCCGCCGAGGGTGTGGCCGCCGGCTCCCCGGGTGTCGTCGCCGGCAACCAGGTGCAGATCCCGGTGCACGTCCCGGTCAACCTGTGCGGCAACACCGTCAGCGTGATCGGTGTGCTGAACCCGGCGTTCGGCAACCACTGCGCCAACTTCTGAGTCACGCTCCGAGCTGCTGAGGCTCGTTGAGCCGACTCATTCGACCCCCGGGTGGCGGACGCGCCGCCCGGGGGTCGCTTGCATGCGGGGTGCGAGTGCGGGGTGCGGAGAGGTGAACAAGGGGGCAATCGCTCGATCGGGTGAAGCTGGTTCGTTCGGCTCAACCTGCCCGCCGTCCTCTCGTTAACTCCTGTGCAGTCGAAGACCTTGCCGGATATCCGGATATACGGAAATTCCGACTTTCGGAAGGCGTTTGCGTCAAGGTCGTCACGTCGTTCTCGATACGTCAGGGGAAAAAATGAGGAATGTAGCCAAGAAGGGGATCCTCACGGTCGTGGCCACCGGCAGTGTCCTGGCCTCGACCGCCGGCTACGCCTACGCGGGTGCCGAGGCCCAGGGAGGTGCCGCCGGCTCGGCGGGCGTCGCCTCCGGGAACTCGGTGCAGGTGCCGGTCGAGGTGCCGATCAACGCCTGCGGCAACACCGTCGACGTGATCGGCGTGCTGAACCCGTCCTACGGCAACCGTTGCGCCAACGCCAGCGGCCACCCCGAGGCCGCGAAGCCGGGCGGCTCCCACGTGGGCTCCGGCTCCCACACCGGCTCCGGTTCCCACGCAGGCTCCGGGGCCAACGGCGGCACCGGCCGGGGCTCCTCCGCCTCGGGCGCGTCCGCCTCCGGCGTCGCCGCCAACTCGCCCGGCGTGGTCTCCGGCAACAGCATCCAGGCCCCCGTGCACGTCCCGGTCAACGCCTGCGGCAACTCCGTCGACGTGGTCGGCGTCGGGAACCCCGCCTTCGGCAACGACTGCGCCAACGTCGCGCAGCCCGCCCCGGCGCCGAAGCCGGCCGACGACTGCCCCGAGAAGCACAGCCCGTCCATCCCGCCGCAGGCCGGCGGCGAGGTCCCGGGCAACCCGCGCAACGGCGGCCCGTCCGCCACCCCCGAGGCCGGCGCACACTCGGCCCTCGCCGTCGCGCCGGTCGCGAGCGGCCAGGTCGTCCCGGTCGCGGCCCGCGCCGTCGCCCCGGCCGTCGCCTCCTCGCCGAGCGGCGCCGTCGGCAGCCAGCTGGCCTCCACCGGCGCCGGTGACGTCGAACTGCTCGGCGCCGCCGGCCTCGCTCTGCTGCTCGGTGGCGGCGTGCTCTACCGCCGCGCCCGCGCCGGCGCCCGCTGAGCGGCCGGTAGGCCACACCCTGCGGCGCCGCACCCCAGCGGCGTTGCCGGAGCACGACGCCGGAGCGTGACGCGCCCGCGGCCGCCTGGAGGTACGGGCGGCCGCGGGCAAGCGGAGGCCCGGCGTGAAAGCCCGTACGAAGGCCTGACGGTGACGTGAAGCCCCGGTCCGAAAGCCCGGCGTGAAATCCCCACCGAGACGGGAGCGTTCCCGGGCCCGGAGCTCCCCGACCCGGCCGCCTCCCGCCCGGGCGCCCTGCCCGTCCACCCCCGCCGCGGCGGGTGGGCTCAGACGTGCTCGCCCGTCACCAGCTCCGGACCTGCCGGATGATCCGCCGCTTCAGCCGGACCGTCCGGCTCCCGTCGGGGAACAGCCGCAGCCGGTCGAGCTCCCAGTGCCCGTACTCGGCGTGCTCGGTGAGCAGTTGGCGTGCCGCGTTGCGCGTGGTGCCGCGCGGCATGCGCAGCGACTGGTACTCGTACTCCGGTTGCCGGACCGGCTTCGGTGGGGTCAAAACGCTCCTCCTGAGAATCACCTGCACGCAAGCCTACGACCTGCCTCGGACAGTCGGCCCGGGTATTTCCGGACGTCCTCCCGGACGTCCGTCCGACCCGGCAGGACGCCCCGGACCGGCCGGGGCGCGCCAGCTCGCCTGACAGTGCATCAGTTCCGTTGTTCCTCCGGACGGGATACCCCGATCCCGGCGCGCGAAGCGGCACCCGATTGGCCCCGCGCGGCCCGGCTGCACGCCCTTCGCGCCGGGCATGCGCGGGGACAGAACCACGCGGATCGGACATCAGGGGGGAAGTTGCGGTGAAATCGCGGGTGTAGGTGACAACCGCTGTGCGTACCGACACCGCGGGGAGATAGCGTCTGCACCATGTCTGATGCCGCGCAGCCAACCATTGCCGAGGTACGCGCCGCCGCCGAGGCGGTCAAGGCCGCCATCGACCGTCATCTGGAAGCGGTGTCAAGCCCCAGCGCAGCGGATGATCCCGCTGTGTCCGCCGCCTACGAGCAGCTCGCGACGGCGGCCATCGCCTACGACCAGATCCTCTACGAGGTCTACGACGAGGTCACCCCCTTCGAGATCCCCGGGGACGAGGGTCCGGGCGGCTACCACGGCCCCGAACAGCCGGAGGCGATCAGCGTGCTGATCCGCCGCGACTACCACGTCGCCGACCCCAAGCGGCTGCGCGCCCAGGCCGAGCGGCTCGACGAGTCGCTGACCCCCGGCGGGGGCGGCACCAGCGGGGTGAACGCCGCGATCGGCGTGCTGTTCGGCGAGTACGAGCCGGACGAGATCGCCGCCCGCAGCGAGGAGTTCGGCCTGGAGGAGGCGGACTCGACGCTCTGGGTCGCGGCGGCGGAGCCGACCGAGCCGGGGGAGTGGCTGCCGGAACCCTTCGAGCACGCCGACCCGCAGATGCTGATCTGCCGGTTCGACGTGAGCGAGGTCTACGACGACGAGGACCCCGACGACTGAACCGTTCGTCGTGCAGACACCCGGAGGGCGGGCCCCACCTGTAGGGGGCCCGCCCTCCGCGCGTTCCGCCAACCGCCGGACAGGGCTAGTACGCCGAGGCGGCGTTCTCGGCGAGGATCGCCCGCAGCCGGGTGGTGCGCGGCTGCGCCGGGCGCTCGGTGACGGCCTGGGCGAGCGCCGGGCCCGCCGCGTGCACCACGGACAGGTGCCGCTCGCCGCGGCCGAAGGCGGTGTAGACCCACTGCCGGGTGAGCGCCGGGCCGGCGTCCTCCGGGAGCACCACGACCGCGCCCGGCCAGCGGCGGCCGAGTGCCTGGTGGACGGTCAGCGCCCAGCCGTGCCGCAGCCGTGCCGCCTGGGCGGGCGGGACGGTCCGGCGCGAGCCGTCCGCGTACGCCAGGTGCAGGCCGGTGGCGTCGCCGTCCAGCACCCGGGCCGGGCGGGTGACGCCGGGGGCCGGGGAGTCGACCACCCGGTCGCCCGGGTCGAAGCCGCCGAACCGGCCGGGCCCCGGGTTGAGCCGGGCCTTCGCGGCGGCGTTCAGCGCCCGGGTGCCCGCCGGGCCGCCGTGACCGGGGGTGAGCAGCACCACCTGCTCGGCGGGGATGCCGAGGGCGCGGGGAATGGAGTCGGTGAGCAGCTGAAGGGCGCGGTGGACGGCTTCGCCGCCGTCCTTCGCGGTCAGGATGACCACCTCCTTGTCCGGCGCCTCGACGGGCTGGAGCTCGCCGATGCCGACGCCGGAGACCAGCTCGCCGATCGGGCCGAAGTCCGGGGTGCGGGAGGCGACCGCCGGGCAGACCCTGGCGGCCAGCAGGTCGGCGAAGAACCGGCCGGGGCCGGCCGACCAGAGCTGGCCGGGGTCGCCGCTGAGCACCAGCCGGGTGCCGTCGGCGAGCGACTCCAGGACGGTGGCGGCCAGTTCGACGTCCAGCAGCGGGGCGTCGAGGACGACCAGGACGTCCAGGGCGAGCGTGCCGTCAGCGGCGCGGCCCGGCCCGGCGGCGCCGGAGAGCAGGTCGGCCAGGGTGATCACGGCGGCCGGGGTGTCGGTGAGCGCGGCGAAGGACTCCCGGCCCTGGTCGGTCCAGGTGGCGGCCCAGACCCGCAGCCCGAGGCCGCCGGCAGCGGCCAGCAGCGCGGCGGGTTCGGCGCGGGCGGCCTCGCCGCCGGTGTGCAGCACCAGGGCGCTGTCGGCGACGGCCTGGATCAGGGCGGTCGCGGAGGAGGACGGCGCGGCCTCGCCGGCAGCCGCCCACGCGGTCGGGCCGGGCGCGGCGGGGGCCTGCGGAGCGTCCTCCACCGTGGCCTCTGCTGTGGCCTCCGCCGTGTCCTCCGCAGGGGCCGCGCCCGAGCCGGAGGCGGCCTCGGAGCCAGGGGCCGGCGAGGAGTCGGCCGCGGACTCGGCGTCCTCCGCCGTGTCCTCCTCCGCCGGATCCTCCGCCTCCTCCGCCACCGCGTCCTCGTCGCCCGGCTCAGGGTCCTCGCCCGGCACGAAGGTCGACATCAGCCGGACCAGCCCGTCCGCGAGGCTCTCCTCGGCCAGCGCGAGCCGTTCCAGGGCGAGCAGCGTCCGGGTCGGCGGCTCCTCGTCCTCGTCGCCGCCCGCCGCGTGCGCCTCGGGGCCGGTCAGCTCCTCCTGGAACGGCATCGCGCGCCCGTCCAGGACGGCGGCCTGGATCGCCGCGGCCGAGTCCGGCAGCCCGTGGCGGTCGAGCCCGGCCGCGATCTCGGCGACCTCGACGGCGGAGTGGCCGCGCAGCGCCGCCTGCTCCAGCAGCCACGGCACCAGCGCCTGGGCGCGGCGGGGGTCACCGGGGCCGGCGGCGGGGCCGAGCAGGCCGCGGGCGAAGCCGTCCGCGTGCTCGGGGCGGACGCCGGGCAGGGACAGCACGGCCCACGGGTCGGAGCGCAGCTGTTCGGCGGCGCCGTCGCCGAACTCGGCCACCGCGGCGGTCGCGAGATCGGCCGGGGCGCCCCCGGCGGTCAGCACCTCGGCGGTGTCCTTGAGCGCCTGCGCGCGCTGCTGGTCGGGCTGCGCGGAAGCCGGGGCCTTGGCGCCCTGGCCGTCCTTGACGTCCTTGGCGTGCTCGGGAGCCGCGGCGCGGCCCTCGCCCTCCGGCGGTGCGGCCTGCGGGCCGACGCTGCGGATCCGCTGCGCCAGCTCGGCGATCGCCGCCGCCTTCTCCGCTGGGCTCGCCGACTGTGCCGGGCTCGCCGTCTCCGCGGGGCTCGCCTTCTCCGTCGGGCTCACCGAGACTGCCGAGGTCTCCTCCGGAGCGCCGTTCTCCGTGTCACTCATCGTCCGCTCCAAGGGTCACTCCACTGCGTGTTTCAGCTGAACGAGGGGGGCTACAGCTCGCTCCACCCCTGGTCCGGGTAGCGGTGCACCGGTGACGAGATGTCGTCCAGCGCACCACGGATCTCACCCGGTAGCGTAAGCGCCTCCACTGACAGCGCCGCCTGCAGCTGTGCCACCGTACGGGCCCCGACCAGCGCGCTCGCCACTCCGGGCCGGTCGCGGACCCAGGCGAGGGCGACCGCGAGCGGGCTGCTGGCGAGGCCGTCGGCGGCCGTGGCGACGGCGTCGACGATCCGCCGCGAGCGCTCCCCGAGGTACGGCTGGACGAACCCGGACAGGTACGGCGAGGCGCCGCGCGAGTCCTGCGGGACGCCGTGCCGGTACTTGCCGGTGAGCACCCCGCGCCCGAGCGGCGAGGAGGCGAGCAGCCCGACCCCGGCGTCCGCCGCGGCGGGCAGCGCCTCGCGCTCGATGCCGCGCTGGAGCAGCGAGTACTCCAGCTGGGCCCCGGCCAGCGGGGTCCGCCCGTGGTGGGCGCGCTGCCAGGTGGCGGCCTTGGCGAGCTGCCAGCCGCTGAAGTCGCAGACCCCGACGTACCGGGCGCGCCCGGAGGAGACGGCGATGTCGAGGGCGCTGAGCGTCTCCTCGACGGGCGTCATGGGGTCGAAGGAGTGCACCTGCCACAGGTCGACGTAGTCGGTGCCGAGTCGGCGCAGCGAGGCGTCGAGGGCGGCGAGGAGGTGGCCGCGGGAGCCGTCGAAGCGGCGGGAGGACTCCGGCACGCTGCCGGCCTTGGTGGCGATGACGAGTTCGGAGCGGGGGACGAGGCTGTCGGTGAGCCGGGAGATCAGGTATTCGGCGCCGCCGTCGGCGTACACGTCGGCGGTGTCGAGCAGGGTCCCGCCGGCGTCGACGAACTCCTTGAGCTGCTCGGCGGCCTCGTGTTCGTCGGTGTCGCGGCCCCAGGTCATGGTGCCGAGGCCGAGCCGGGAGACCTGGAGACCGGTACGGCCGAGGTGACGCTTTTCCATCGGGCGGGCCCTCCACTGGCCGGTGGCACCGGGCGCCCCGGTAGCCCTGAGAACGCGCAGGTGGGGAGAGCGCTCCCCACGTCGGCTGAGCGTAGCGGCCGGTGTCCGGGCAGGGGTGGCGACCCGCAGAACGATCACCGGGCCCGGGCGGCGGCGGGTGTGACCCAGACCACCACTACCGGTCAGTAGCATGACCGGCGAGTGCGCGGCTACCCTCGCCACCAACCCTCACCGACTGGAAGGTTCGGCACATGCGACTCGGAATCAACCTCGGCTACTGGGGTCTCGGGATGGACGCCGACAACATCGCCGTGGCCCAGGAGGCGGACCGGCTCGGCTACTCGGTGTGCTGGGCGGCCGAGGCGTACGGCTCGGACGCCGCGACGGTGCTGAGCTTCGTCGCCGCGAAGACCGAGCGGATCGACGTCGGTTCGGCCATCTTCCAGATCCCCGCCCGCACCCCGGCGATGACCGCGATGACCGCGGCGACCCTGGACACCCTGTCCGGCGGCCGCTTCCGGCTCGGCCTCGGCGTCTCCGGCCCGCAGGTCTCCGAGGGCTGGTACGGGGTGAAGTTCGACAAGCCGCTCGCCCGCACCCGCGAGTACGTGGAGATCATCCGCAAGGCGATGTCCCGCGAGCGGCTGGTCCACGAGGGCGCGCACTGGACGCTGCCGCTGCCCGGCGGCCCCGGCAAGCCGATCAAGCTCACCGTGCACCCGGTGCGCGAGCGCATCCCGCTGTACATCGCCGCGATCGGCCCGAAGAACCTGGAGCAGACCGGCGAGATCGCCGACGGCTGGCTCGGCATCTTCTTCTCGCCCGAGCACGCCGCGCTCTCCCTCGACCCGCTGAAGGCCGGCCGCGCCAAGGCGGGGCAGAGCCTGGACGGCTTCGACCTGTGCCCGACCGTCACCATCGCGGTCGGCGAGGACATCAAGGCCGGCGTCGACTCCCAGCGCTCCTACGCCGCGCTGTACATCGGCGGCATGGGCAGCAAGGAGAAGAACTTCTACAACCAGCTCGCCCGGCGGATGGGTTACGAGCAGGCCGCCGACGAGATCCAGGAGAAGTACCTGGCCAAGGACTACGCGGGCGCCGCGGCCGCCGTCCCGCACGACCTGATCGACGCCACCTCGCTGATCGGCGACACCGCCCGGATCGCCGACCGGATGCAGGCCTACGCCGACGCGGGCGTCACCACGCTCACCCTGGCCCCGTCCGGCTTCACCCTGGACGAGCGGATCCAGGCGCTGCGCACCGGCGTAGAGGCCCTGGAACTGGCCGGCCTGGCGTAGCCGCCCGGGGCCGTCGAGCGGCACTACAGCCAGTCGTGCCGCTTGAACACCCGGTGCAGCACTATGCAGACCGCGACCATCAGCGACAGCACCGCCGGGTACCCCCAGGGCTGGCGCAGTTCGGGCATGTCCTCGAAGTTCATCCCGTAGACGCCCGCGATCATCGTCGGCACGGCGGCCAGCGCCGCCCAGGCCGAGATCTTCCGCATGTCGTTGTTCTGCTGCACGCTGACCTGCGCCAGGTTGGCGTTGAGGATGTCGGACAGCAGCCGGTCCATGCCCTCGACCTGGTCGGTCACCCGGGCCAGGTGGTCGGCGACGTCCCGCAGGTAGGGCAGGGTCTCCGAGCGGATGTACGGCTCGCCGCCGCGGGCCAGGCGCAGCGTCGGTTCCAGCAGCGGGCCGGTGGCGCGGCGGACGGTCATCACCTGGCGTTTGTAGCCGTAGATCCGGCCGGCGGTGTCGCGGCCGACCCGTCCGGGGGCGAAGACGTCCGCCTCCAGTTCGTCCAGGTCGGTCTGGAGCCCGGTGGCCACGTCCATGTAGCCGTCGACGATGGTGTCGCAGACCGAGTGCAGCACCGAGCTGGGCCCGTAGCGCAGCAGTTCGGGCTGCTTCTCCAGCCGGGCCCGCAGGCCGGAGAGCGGGGCGTCGGCGCCGTGCCGGACGGTCATCACGAAGTCCGCGCCGAGGAAGACCATCACCTCGCCGATGGTCACCGCGTGGGCGCCGGGGTGGTAGCCGAGCGTCTTGAGGGCGACGAACAGGGAGCCCTGGTACGGCTCGATCTTGGGGCGCTGGTGGGCGCTGACGGCGTCCTCGACGGCCAGCGGGTGCAGGGCGAACTCCCGTCCGACGTGGTTGAGTTCATCGGCGGTGGGCTCGAACAGGCCTATCCAGACGAAGCCGCCGGGCCCGGCGGCGCGGGCGGCGGCGAGCGCGCCGGCGAGGTCGTCGGGGGCCTCGATCCGGTGGCCGTCGTGGTAGCTGGCGCAGTGGACGATCATCGGGCCATTGTGGCCCGGGGCGGGGTGCCCGGGGCGGAGCCGGGCCAGGACGGCGTCGCGGGCCGGTGCCGGCGGCGGCCCAGGGGGGCCCGCAGCCCACCCGCGCGTTGTGTGCCCACACCCCACGGCCGCGCACCCCGCACCGACACTCCACGCCCGCGCCCAGAGGCCGTAGGCTGAGCCCCATGCCCACCCTGCTGCTCGTCCGCCACGGCCGCTCGACCGCGAACACCGCCGGAATCCTGGCCGGTTGGACGCCCGGCGTGGACCTCGACGACACCGGGCGCGGGCAGGCCGCCGCGCTGGCCGGCCGGCTCGCGGGGATCCCGCTGGTGCAGGCCGTCAGCAGCCCGCTGGAGCGCTGTCGGCAGACCCTGGAGCCGCTGTTGACGGCTCGGCCCGAGCTGGGCCCGCCCGCCGAGGACGAGCGGCTGGGCGAGTGCCACTACGGCGAGTGGACCGGCCGGCCGCTGGCCGAGCTGGCCAAGGAGCCGCTCTGGCGCACCGTGCAGGACCACGCGGCCGCCGCGGCCTTCCCCGGCGGGGAGTCGTTGCGCGAGCTGAGCCACCGGACGGTCGGCGCGGTCCGGGAGTGGAACGAGAAGATCGCCGCCGAGCACGGCGCGGACGCGGTCTGGCTGGCCTGCTCGCACGGGGACGTGATCAAGGCGGTGGTGGCCGACGCCCTCGGCCTGCACCTGGACCACTTCCAGCGGATCAGCGTCGAGCCCTGCTCGGTCACCGCGATCCGCTACACCCCGCAGCGGCCCTTCGTCCTGAGGATGGGCGACACCGGCGACCTCGCCTCGCTCGCGCCCAGGCCCGGCGCGGCCCCGGCCGCCCCGGCGGGCGACGCGGTGGTCGGCGGCACCATCTGAGGCGGTCGTTCCACCTGGCCCGCCTGACCCGCCTGGTACGACCCTGGCCCGACCGGCGCCACCCGGCCTGACCGGAGCCGTCCGGCCCGGAGCCGCATGACGTGGGCGGGAGAGCCGTCGTACCCCGCCCCGCAGGGACCGGCGGCACCGCCTGAGCTGGCCGGTGCCACTGCGGCTCGGCTCCCCTGCGGGGGCCCGGAGGTCGTAGGGTGACTAACGAGCCCCGCCGCGTGGCGAGCCCGCGCGCGGGCCGCCGTACGGCAGCCCGAGCCATGACGTCCGAACGATCCCTGTGATCCCCACGACCGACACGATCCGGAGCGAGAGCGTGCCCCGTCAGGTCTTCTTCTACGACCAGCCCGAACGGTTCGTGGCCGGCACCGTCGGCCAGCCCGGCGCCCGGGCGTTCTACCTCCAGGCCAGTGCCCGGGGCCGGATCACCAGCGTCCTGTTGGAGAAGACCCAGGTGGCGGCGCTCGCCGAGCGGATCGAGGAGGTCCTGGACGAGGCGCTGCGGCGCAGCGGCGGCGACGTCTCCATCCCGGCCGCCGCCCCGCAGGACCTGCTCGACACCGCGCCGCTGGACCTGCCGCTGGAGCAGGAGTTCCGGGTCGGCACCATGGCCCTGGCCTGGGACAGCGTGGACGGCTGCCTGGTGGTCGAGGCGCAGGCGCTGATCGAGGCGGAGGAGGACGGCGAGGACGAGGACAGCGCCGCGGCGGTCTTCGAGGACGACGACAACGGTCCGGACATGCTGCGGGTGCGGCTGTCCGGCGCGATGGCCAGGGTGTTCGCCAAGCGGGCGCTGGACCTGGTCTCGGCCGGCCGCAAGCCCTGCCCGTTCTGTAACCTGCCGCTCGACCCGGAGGGCCACCTGTGCCCGCGCGCGAACGGCTACCGGCGCTGAACACCGAGACCCCACCCCAGGCGGACCCGGCGGCCGCCGCCGCCCTCGCCGCCGACGTGCCCACTGCGCTGGAGCTGCTGCGCGAGGGCGAGTTGACGGTGCACGGGCGCCTCACCGAGGCGTCCAACGCCGCGCTGTACTGCACCGCCACGCACGGTTCGCTGAGCGCGCAGGCCGTCTACAAGCCGGTCGCCGGGGAACGCCCGCTGTGGGACTTCCCGGACGGCACGCTGGCCGGCCGCGAGGTCGCCGCGTACGAGGTGTCGGCCGCGACCGGCTGGGCGCTGGTGCCGCCGACCGTGCTGCGCGACGGGCCGCACGGGCCCGGGATGGTGCAGCTGTGGGTCGAGCCGGATCCGCAGGCCGAGCCGCTGCTGGCCCTCCAGGACCCGCGCGGCCCGGAGCACGGCTGGCTGCCGATCGTGCGGGCCGAGGTCGGCGGGGGACGCACCGCGCTGCTGGTGCACCACGACGACCAGCGGCTGCGCCGGCTCGCCGTGCTGGACGCGGTGCTCAACAACGCCGACCGCAAGGGCGGCCACCTGATCCCGGCCGCCGACGGCCGGGTCTACGGCATCGACCACGGCGTCACCTTCAATACCGAGGGCAAGCTGCGCACCCTGCTCTGGGGCTGGGCCGGCGAGCCGCTGCCCGCCGAGGCGCTGGAGGTGCTGACCCGGCTCGCCGAGCGGCTGGACGGCGAGCTGGCCGCGCGCCTCGCCCCGCACCTGACCGCCGCCGAACTGGAGGCGACCCGCGCCCGGGTGGCCGGGCTGCGCCGCACCGGTCGGCACCCGCTGCCCTCCGAGGACTGGCCCTCGATCCCCTGGCCCCCGGTCTAGGACGTATCCCGCGGACCGGCTCGGGCCGGCTGATGGTCTGGACCTGTCCGCGAACCGGCAGCACACTGCTCCGATGGACGCGTTACGGACCACCCCCACCCCCCGTACCACGCCGGACCTGCCGCTGCACCGGCTCCAGGTCCCGCTGCCGCACCTGCTCCCGTTCGCCATCGGGAGCTTCGACACGATCGGCCCGCTGTCCCGGGCGGGCTTCCCGCACCGGCACTCGTTCTACGAGATCGTCCACGTCACCGGCGGCCGCGGCGCCCACGTCCTGGACCTGGTCCACCGGCCGCTGGCGCCACCGCAGTTGTGCGTGATCACGCCCGGCCAGGTGCACTACTGGTCGGACGCGGACGAACTCACCGGCCAGGTCGTCCTGTTCAACGAGGACTTCCTGCTCCGGAACCCGCAGGACCTCGCCGCGCTGCGCACCCTGGCCACCCGCCCCGCGCTCGGACTCGGTGAACAGGCCGGGCCGGTCGGCGCGTTGCTCGCCGACATGGAACACGAGTACCGCTCCAGGCAGCCCGGCTACCAGGGCGTGCTGCGGGCCAGTCTGCACATCCTGATCGTCCGGGCGCTGCGCGCCGCCCGGCCGGGGGAGCGGCCGTCGCCGCCCGGCCGCCCGACCGAAGTGGCCTCCGCCTTCACCCGGTTGATCGCCGGTCCGGGCGGGGTGCGGCACTCGGTGGCGTCCAGTGCGCAGGAACTCGGCGTCTCGCCGGGCCACTTGCAGACCCTGGTCAAGCAGGCCACCGGCCGCACCCCGGGCGGGCTGATCCGCCGCCAGCAGACCCTGGAGGCCAAGCGGCTGCTGGCGTGCACGGATTTGACGATTCGTCAGGTCGCGAAGGAGGCGGGCTTCGCCGACCCGGCCTACTTCTGCCGCTTCTTCCGGCGGGAGACCGGGATGACGCCGGGGGAGTTCCGGGCCCGGGTCGACGGAAATCACCACGATCCCCGGATCGCGTCCATCGCGGCCGCCCCGGACGGCCCGTAACTTTGCTGGTGGCCACCGGTGGCCGGTCCGGCGCGCGCGGACGGGCGGCCGGTTCGGCCCTTGTCATGCCCCCACCATGGCAAGGGCCGCCCCCCCACATCCACCCCCCACCCGAAGGAGAGGGCGTATGCCCACGCCCGACGGCATGATCAGTCGCAAGACCGTCCTGAAGGCCGCTGCCGCGCTCGGCGCCGCCCCGCTGCTGGTCGGCGGCGGCGTCGCGCTGGCCCGTGAGCAGGCCGGCACCGGCCGGCCCCTCGGCCTCACCCCCGAGTGCCACGACGGCGACGACCCCACCATCGAGCAGACCGAGGGCCCCTACTTCAAGCCCAACTCCCCACTGCGCAGCTCCATGGTCAACGACGGCCCCGGCACCCGGCTGACCGTCAGCGGCTACGTCTTCGGCCGCGCCTGCCGACCGATCTCCGGCGTCCTGCTGGACTTCTGGCAGGCCGACGACAACGGCGCCTACGACAACGCCGGCTTCACCTTCCGCGGCCACCAGTTCACCGACGCGAACGGCGCCTTCAAGCTGGACACGATCGTCCCCGGCCTCTACCCGGGCCGCACCCGGCACCTCCACGTCAAGCTCCAGGCGCCCGGCCGCCCGGTGCTCACCACCCAGCTCTACTTCCCCGGCGAGCCGCGCAACAGCACGGACACCATCTACGACGCCCGGCTGCTGATGAACGTCCGCCAGAACGGCCCGGGCCGTGAGGGCAGTTACGACTTCGTCCTGGACGTGCCGCAGACCCCGGGCACGCCGAGCCCGACCCCCACCGCCACCCCGACCGGAACCCCCACCGGAACGCCCACGCCCCCGAGCGGCAGTTGGAAGCCGGGAGCCTCCTACAACGCGGGCGACCGCGTCACCTACTCCGGCGCCTCCTACCTCTGCCTCCAGGCGCACACCGCCATGGTGGGCTGGGAGCCGCCGAACGTGCCGGCCCTCTGGCAGCGGTCGTAGCGGCTCCGGCCGCGTTCCCCGGGGTGCCGGGCGCCCGGTCGGCGGCAGGGTCGACCGGGCGCTCAACCGTGTCCGAAAGCCTGCCCAACGCCTGCCCAACGCCTGCCCAACGCCTGCTCGACGCCTGCCCAATGCCCGCCCGAAGCCTGCCGCATTCCTGCCCGAAACAACGCCGGGCCCGTCAAGGTCCGCTCCTTATCAGTCGGGAAGCGGTCCGGCAACGACAGGAAGCGAATCCAGTCGATCTTGTGTACTGGTTAGGCTTTCAAATGTTCGCAAGGTTAAAGTCGGTTCCATGCATGCCTGGCCCGCCTCCGAGGTTCCCGCCCTGCCTGGTCAGGGGCTCCCCCTCCGTATCTTCGACACCGCAGCGGGCACGGTCCGCGAGGTCGTGCCGCAGGACGGCACTGCCCGGATCTACGTCTGCGGCATCACCCCCTACGACGCGACCCACATGGGCCACGCCGCCACCTACAACGCCTTCGACCTGGTGCAGCGCGTGTGGAAGGACGCCGGCCACGACGTCCTGTACGTCCAGAACGTCACCGACGTGGACGACCCGCTGCTGGCCCGGGCGGTCGAGACCGGTCAGGACTGGGTGGCCCTCGCCGAGCGCGAGACGGCCCTGTTCCGCGAGGACATGACCGCCCTGCGGCTGCTCCCGCCGGCCCACTACATCGGCGCCGTCGAGTCGATCCCGTGGATCGTCCCGCTGGTCCAGAAGCTGCTCGCCAGCGGCGCCGCCTACCAGGTGGACGGCGACATCTACTTCTCGGTCGAGTCCGACCCCCGCTTCGGCCAGGTCTCCGGCCTCGACCAGGAGGCCATGCGCCCGGTCTTCGCCGAGCGCGGCGGAGACCCGGACCGCCCGGGCAAGCGCCACCCGCTGGACGCCCTGCTCTGGCTCGCCGCCCGCCCGGGCGAGCCCGCCTGGGAGACCGAACTCGGCCACGGCCGCCCCGGCTGGCACATCGAGTGCGTCGCCATCGCGCTGCAGTACCTCGGCATGTCCTTCGACATCCAGGGCGGCGGCAGCGACCTCTCCTTCCCGCACCACGAGATGGGCGCCTCGCACGCCCAGGTCGCCACCGGCGCCCACCCGTACGCCAAGGCGTACGTGCACGCCGGCATGGTCGGCCTGGACGGCCACAAGATGTCCAAGTCCCGCGGCAACCTGGTCTTCGTCTCGGCGCTGCGCCGCGAGGGCGTCGACCCGGCGGCGATCCGCCTGGCGCTGCTCGCGCACCACTACCGCGAGGACTGGGAGTGGACCAAGGCGACCCTGGACGAGGCCGTCGAGCGCCTCGCCCGCTGGCGGGCCGCGGTCTCCCGGCCGGACGGCCCGGCCGCCGAGCAGCTGCTCGACGAGGTCCGTACGGCGCTCGCGGACGACCTGGACGCGCCCGCCGCGCTGGCCGCCGTCGACCGCTGGGCCGAGCGGCAGGAGGCCGGGGGCGGCGCCGACATGGGTGCGCCCGGCCTGGTCAGCCGCACCGTGGACGCCCTGCTGGGCGTCGCGCTCTAGAGTCCTCCCTCAACACGCCGAAGGGGCGTCCGGACCAGGTGTCCTGACGCCCCTTCGGCGTTGTCCGGGGCGGGCCCCGGGGCGGCGGCTACTCCTCGTCGCCGTCCTGGCTCTCCCGGGCCGCGCCCGGGGCCTCCGGCTCGGCCGGCCGCTCCGCCGTGGCGTGCCCGGCCACCGGCTTCTCGCCGGTCGGCCCGACGTTCTCCCGGCGGCGCAGGTAGCGCTCGAACTCGCGGGCGATCGCGTCGCCGGAGGCCTCCGGCAGCTCCGCGGTGTCCTGCGCCTCCTCCAACTGCTGGACGTACTCGGCCACCTCGCTGTCCTCGGCGGCCAGCTGGTCCACGCCCAGCTGCCAGGCCCGGGCGTCCTCGCCGAGCTCGCCCGGCGGGATGCGCAGGTCGAGCAGGTCCTCCAGCTTGTTGACCAGGGCCAGCGTCGCCTTGGGGTTCGGCGGCTGCGCGACGTAGTGCGGCACGGCCGCCCAGAGCGTCACGGCCGGGACTCCGGCGTGCGTGCAGGCCTCCTGGAGCACCCCGACGATGCCGGTCGGGCCCTCGTAGCGGCTCTCCTCCAGGTCCAGCCGGCGGGCCAGCTCCGGGTCGGAGGTGACGCCGCTGACCGGCACCGGGCGGCTGTGCGGGGTGTCGCCGAGCAGCGCGCCCAGGATCACCACCAGCTCGATGCCGAGCTCGTGCGCGAAGCCGAGCAGCTCGTTGCAGAACGAGCGCCAGCGCATGCTCGGCTCGATGCCGCGCACCAGGACGACGTCCCGGGTGGTCGGCTCGGTCACCCGGATCACCGAGAGCCTGGTGGTCGGCCAGGTGATCCGGCGGATGCCGCCGTCCAGCCAGACCGTGGGCCGGTTGACCTGGAAGTCGTAGTAGTCCTCCGCGTCCAGGGCGGCGATCACCTTGCCGCCCCAGGTGTCGTCCAGATGTGCCAGAGCCGCGGAGGCGGCGTCGCCCGCGTCGTTCCAGCCCTCGAAAGCGCAGACCATCACCGGGTCGATCAACTCGGGAACATCTTCCAGCTCGATCACCCAGCGTCTCCCTCCGGTCGGCGGTCGAACCTGCGCCGCCTCGGCTGGCCTGCCGGGGCGCCGACGGGTCGGCTGCCGACTGTCGAACCTCTCGTCACCCATGGAACGCCTCGCCCCATGGTCCCTACCTGCCCAGCCTACGGGCTTTGATGCGCACCGCGGCCGGGCACCGGGACAGTCTGGGGGAGCGTGCCGCCCCGATCCAGCGGATATCCGGACCGCCTCGGCTGACGGGGCGTCAGGTGGCTCGGAGCGGGCGCGGACGGTGTCCGGACGGCGACGCGGCGCGACGACGAGCCCTTCCCGCGCACACCCTTCCCGTACGCACCCTTTCCGCGCACGCCGGTCCCGCACTCGCCGCCGGAACCCCTCAGGCGTCCACCCACCCGCGCCGGTACGCCGCCCAGTGCTCCGGGGTGGCGGCGAAGTCCACGTACAGCGCGACGCCGAAGTTCCGCCGCCCCGGGTCCTGGCGGCCCAGGCCCAGCCGGACGCCCCGGACGGCGGCCGGCACGGTCTCGGCGTCACCCCGATGGCCGTGCCGGTCGTCCCAGAAGAACGGCAGGCCGATCAGCAGGTCCACCCCGGCCGGGGTGGCCTCCAGCGCCAGTTCGGTCTGCAGGGCGACGTAGCCGCCGTACAGCGGCTCGGTCGGCATGCTGGTGTCGTACGCCATCACGGCGACCTGGTCGACCCGGCGGGCGGTCTCGGTGAAGTACGCCTGGTCCCACCACTTGCCGTGGTCGGTGAGCAGGATCCCGGCGGTGTGCAGGCCGGGCACCGGGTCGAGCTGCGGGACCGCCACCGAGAGCGCCGCGCCGCGCCCGGCCGTGACCGGGCGGACCTGGTCGAGCAGGGCCAGCCAGCCGGCGCTGCCGGGCCGGATCGGCTCCATGTCGAAGTGCACGCCGTCGAAGCCGAGGTCCAGGACCTGCCGGGCGGAGGCGGTGACCCGGTCCCGGGTGGGGGCGTCCTCCAGGTCCAGGGCGTCCTTCTCCGGCTTGACCTCGTCGCCCAGCCAGCTCTGCACCCGGACGTCCGGCAGCGCCCGGTGCACCGCGTCGGTGAACCAGCGGCCCCGGGGGTGGACGGCGGGCGGCAGCGAGCCGTCGTGTTCCAGCGGGCCGGTGTGTACGTACAGGTCGCGGACGCCGGTGCCGGCCAGCTGCCGCACCAGCGCGGCGACGTCGGCCTCGCCCTTGCGGCCGTCCACCCAGGCGTGGCCGAGCCAGAGCGCGTCCCGGCCGCGGGTGCGGGCCTCGGCGGACGGGTCGCCGGTGTAGTGCAAGCGGATCGCGACGAAGGCGGAGCCGAGCGCGGCCGCCGGTACGGCCGCCGCGAGGCCCAGTGCCAGCAGCGCCCGGCGCCACCAGGACCAGCTTCGCCAGCGCTTGCGCAACGCCCGGAACGGGGCCGCCAGGGCCCCCGTGACGCGTCGCGCGACGGTCGGGAATCGGCCCACGCGGTTGCTCCCCCCTTGCGGTCGAACGCTCAGGATACGGAATGCGACCGCAGGCCGGGGCGCGGGCCGGATACCCTGGCCACGTGCGGGCCCGAGTAAGCGGGCCCGCAAAGCCGACAGCCGTCGCACCAGGGAGAAGCCCCATGGCCACTGCAGCCAATCCGTCCATCACTCAGCAGAGCCGCGCGAACGCGTTGCGTGAAGCGCTCGCCACCCGGGTGGTGGTCGCCGACGGTGCGATGGGCACCATGCTCCAGGCACAGGATCCGACGCTGGAGGACTTCCAGAACCTGGAGGGCTGCAACGAGGTCCTCAACGCCACCCGGCCGGACATCGTGCGCTCCGTCCACGAGGCCTACTTCGGGGTCGGCGTGGACTGCGTCGAGACCAACACCTTCGGTGCCAACTTCTCCGCACTCGGCGAGTACGAGATCGCGGAGCGCATCTTCGAGCTGTCCGAGTCCGGCGCCCGGATCGCCCGCGAGGTGGCCGACGCCCACGCCGCCGACGGCCGCACCCGCTGGGTGCTCGGCTCGATCGGCCCCGGCACCAAGCTGCCCACCCTCGGCCACGCCCCGTACGAGACGCTGCGCGACGGCTTCCAGCAGAACGCGGCCGGCCTGATCGCCGGAGGCGCCGACGCGCTGCTGGTCGAGACCAGCCAGGACCTGCTGCAGACCAAGGCCGCCATCCTGGGCTCCAAGCGCGCCCTCGCCGAGGCCGGGCTGGACCTGCCGGTGCTGGTGCAGGTGACCGTGGAGACCACCGGCACCATGCTGCTCGGCTCCGAGATCGGCGCGGCGCTGACGGCCCTGGAGCCGCTCGGCGTCGACTACATCGGCCTCAACTGCGCCACCGGCCCGGCCGAGATGAGCGAGCACCTGCGCTACCTGGCCAAGAACGCGCGGATCGGCCTGTCCTGCATGCCGAACGCGGGCCTGCCGGTGCTCGGCAAGGACGGCGCCCACTACCCGCTCTCCCCGTCCGAACTGGCCGACGCGCACGACGTGTTCACCCGTGAGTACGGCCTCTCGCTGGTCGGCGGCTGCTGCGGCACCACGCCCGAGCACCTGCGCCAGGTGGTCGAGCGGGTGCAGGGCCGGCCGGTCACCCCGCGCACCCCGCAGCCGGAGTCCTCGGCGTCCTCGCTGTACCAGGCGGTGCCGTTCCGCCAGGACACCTCGTACCTGGCGATCGGCGAGCGCACCAACGCCAACGGCTCGAAGAAGTTCCGCGAGGCGATGCTGGCCGGCGACTGGCAGGCCTGCGTGGAGATCGCCCGTGAGCAGATCCGGGACGGCTCCCACCTGCTGGACCTGTGCGTGGACTACGTCGGCCGCGACGGCGTCGCCGACATGAAGGAGATCGCCGGCCGGCTGGCCACCGCCTCCACCCTGCCGATCGTGCTGGACTCCACCGAGCCGCAGGTGCTGCGGGCCGGCCTGGAGGCGCTCGGCGGCCGCGCGGTGCTCAACTCGGTCAACTACGAGGACGGCAACGCCCCGGACTCGCGCTTCGGCCGGATCGCCTCGCTGGCCCGCGAGCACGGCGCCGGCCTGATCGCGCTGACCATCGACGAGGAGGGCCAGGCCCGCACCGCCGACAAGAAGGTCGAGATCGCCGAGCGGCTGATCGCCGAGCTGACCGCCGACTACGGCGTCGACGAGGGCTCGATCCTGGTGGACTGCCTCACCTTCACCCTGGCCACCGGCCAGGAGGAGTCCCGCCGGGACGGCATCGAGACCATCGAGGCGATCCGCGAGCTCAAGCGCCGCCACCCGGACGTGCAGACCACGCTGGGCCTGTCCAACATCTCCTTCGGCCTCAACCCGGCCGCCCGGGTGGTGCTGAACTCGGTCTTCCTGCACGAGTGCGTGGAGGCCGGCCTGGACTCGGCGATCGTGCACGCCTCCAAGATCCTGCCGATCGCCCGGATCCCCGAGGACCAGCGCGAGGCCGCCCTCGACCTGGTCTACGACCGCCGCCGGGACGGCTACGACCCGCTGCAGCACCTGCTGGAGCTGTTCGACGGCGTCTCCTCGGCCTCGGTCAAGGCGTCCAAGGCGGAGGAGCTGGCCGCGCTGCCGCTGGACGAGCGCCTGCAGCGCCGGATCATCGACGGCGAGCGCAAGGGCCTGGAGGCCGACCTGGACGAGGCGCTGGCCGGGCGGCCCGCGCTGGAGATCATCAACGACACCCTGCTGTCCGGCATGAAGGTGGTCGGCGAGCTGTTCGGCTCCGGCCAGATGCAGCTGCCCTTCGTGCTCCAGTCCGCCGAGGTGATGAAGACCGCGGTGGCCCACCTGGAGCCGTTCATGGAGAAGTCCGACAGCGAGGGCAAGGGCACCATCGTGCTGGCCACCGTCAAGGGCGACGTCCACGACATCGGCAAGAACCTGGTGGACATCATCCTGTCCAACAACGGCTACAACGTGGTCAACCTGGGCATCAAGCAGCCGGTCTCGGCGATCCTGGACGCCGCGCAGGAGCACAAGGCGGACGTCATCGGGATGTCCGGCCTGCTGGTGAAGTCCACCGTGATCATGAAGGAGAACCTGGAGGAGCTCAACCAGCGCAAGCTGGCCGCGAGTTACCCGGTGATCCTGGGCGGCGCCGCGCTCACCCGGGCCTACGTCGAGCAGGACCTGCACGAGATCTACGAGGGCGAGGTCCGCTACGCCCGGGACGCCTTCGAGGGCCTGCGGCTGATGGACGCGCTGATCGCGGTCAAGCGCGGCGTGCCCGGCGCGAGCCTGCCGGAGCTCAAGCAGCGCCGGCACGCCCGGGTCGAGGTGGTGGAGGAGCCGGAGGTCAACCTCGGCCAGATCCGCTCGGACGTCACCGTCGACAACACCGTGCCGACCCCGCCGTTCTGGGGCGACCGGATCGTCAAGGGCATCCCGTTCGCCGACTACGCCTCCTGGCTGGACGAGGACGCGCTGTTCAAGGGCCAGTGGGGCCTGAAGGCGGCCCGCAGCGGCGAGGGGCCCTCGTACGAGGAGCTGGTGGAGACCGAGGGCCGGCCGCGGCTGCGGATGTGGCTGGACCGGCTGCAGACCGAGGGCTGGCTGGAGGCGGCCGTGGTCTACGGCTACTACCCGGCCAACTCCAAGGGCGACGACCTGATCGTCTTCCACGAGGACGGCACCGAGCGCACCCGCTTCACCTTCCCCCGCCAGCGGCGCGGGCGCCGGCTCTGCCTGGCCGACTTCTTCCGTCCGGAGGAGTCCGGCGTGCGGGACGTGGTCGGCCTCCAGGTGGTCACCATGGGCAACCGGATCTCGGAGGCGGCGAACGAGCTGTTCGCCGACAACTCCTACCGCGACTACCTGGAGCTGCACGGCCTGTCGGTGCAACTGGCCGAGGCGCTGGCCGAGTTCTGGCACGCCCGGGTCCGCTACGAGCTGGGCTTCTCCGGCGAGGACCCGCAGGACGTCAAGGACATGTTCGCGCTCAAGTACCGGGGCGCCCGCTTCTCGCTCGGCTACGGGGCCTGCCCGGAGCTGGAGGACCGCGCCAAGATCGCCGAGCTGCTGAAGCCCGAGCGGATCGGCGTGGTGCTCTCCGAGGAGTTCCAGCTGCACCCGGAGCAGTCCACCGACGCGATCGTCATCCACCACCCGGAGGCGAAGTACTTCAACGCCCGGTAACCCGGGCGCCTCGTTCCGTTCGCTCTTTTCGGGCGAACCGGGCGTATCCTGGATGATCCTGAACGGGCCGGTCCGCTCACCAGCGGGCCGGCCCGCGCCATCCCCGGGGGGTGCTCGAACGCGCCCGGGGGGTACCGACGGAAGGACTCCCGCCATGACCACCTCCACCGCCGCCCGGATCCTCGACCACGGGGACGGCCGCGGCCTGCAGGCGGTGCTGCTGGACATGGACGGGACACTGGTGGACACCGAGGACTTCTGGTGGCAGGCCGAGGTCACCCTGTTCGCCGAGCTGGGCCACGCGCTGACCGACGAGGACCGGGCCCAGGTGGTCGGCGGTCCGATGACGCGGGTGATCGACTACCTGGTCGGCACCACCGGGGTGGACCTCGCCCCGGCGGACCTGACGGTGCTGATCAACCAGCGCTTCGTCGACCTGCTGGCGGGCGGCGTGCCGCTCATGCCGGGCGCCGAACGCCTCCTCAACACCCTGGCCGCACACGGGATCCCGGCCGTCCTGGTGACCGCCTCGCACCGGCACGTGGTGGACATCGTGCTGCGCTCGCTGGGCTCCCACCACTTCGCCTTCACGATCGCCGGGGACGAGGTCCCGCGCACCAAGCCGCACCCGGACCCGTACCTGGAGGCGGCCCGGCGGCTGGGCGCGGACCCGGCCCGCTGCGTGGTGGTCGAGGACGCGCCGACCGGGGTGCGGGCGGCCGAGGCGGCGGGCTGCCCGGTCGTCGCGGTGCCCTCGGTGGCGCCGATCGAGCCGGCCCCGGGGCGGCTGGTGCGCTCCTCGCTGGAGCAGGTCGATCTTGAACTGCTGCGCTCGCTGGTCGCTTCGCGGGTGTGATTGTCATCTCATTGCGAGGGTGCTCTACTCGCCGGTAAGCGGCCGGATCCAGCCACCGCCGACGGCCGCCCGGGGAGAAAAAGGGCATTGCCTGACAACTCGTCGGGTGTTTCGCGATGCCCTCAACCACCGTGTCCCAAACGTCATCTGCACGGGTATCGGTCGTGCGTGTTCGATATGGCACGCTACTTCAGTTCGTTCCCCTCCCTCGCGCCCTGCCACCGCCGACGACGGGCAACCCCGTCCCGCCCGCGGTCGTACGGGCGCCAGGCCCGCGCACGCCTTCCGCACCGGGAGCGCCCTCGACGCGGGCCGCCGGCCCCGGTCGGACCGCACCCAGAAGGACGCGCCCCGTGAAGACTTCAGCTGAACGCCTGGCAGCACTCGGCTGCGCCGGTCTTGTCGCCGTGACGGCGGCAGGCTGCGGATCGGTCACCGACGCCGTCAAGGGGGACGGCGGCAAGGCGATCGTCATGGGCACCACCCAGCTCACCGGTGTGCTGGACCCGGCCGCCGCCTACGACTCCGGCTCCTGGCTGCTGCTGCGCAACACCTTCCAGTCGCTGCTCACCTTCCCGGCGGCCTCCAGCGCCCCCTCCCCGGACGCCGCGCAGTCCTGCGAGTTCACCGCGGGCGACGCCACCCAGTACCACTGCACCATGCGGACCGGCCTGAAGTTCTCCAACGGCCACCCGCTGACCGCGGCCGACGTGGTGTTCTCGATCGAGCGCACCAAGAAGATCAACGACCAGAACGGCGCGGCCCCCCTGCTCTCCTCGATCAGGAGCGTCGAGGCCAAGGGCGACACCGAGGTGGTCTTCCACCTCTCCACGCCCGACGCCACCCTGCCGGCCAAGCTGGCCGGCCCGGCCGGCGCCATCCTCGACCACCAGGCCTACCCGGCCGACAAGGTCGTCCCCAACGACAAGCTGATCGGCTCCGGCCCGTACCGCTTCGAGACGGTCGAGGTCATGGGCGGCAACGGCGACACCGCCAAGCAGCTGGGCAAGGTCGTCCTGGTGCCCAACGACAAGTACAGCGGCGAGGCCAAGCTCCGGAACAGCAAGTTCACCATCCGGTACTTCGACAAGCCCGCCGACCTGAAGGCCGCGCTGGACAAGGGCGACGTCGACCTCACCGACAACAGCCTGGACCCGAACACCGCCGCCCAGATGCACTCCGACCAGCAGGGCGGCAAGACCGACCTCCAGGTCGTCGAGGGCGACAGCAACGACACCCGCTCGCTGGTCTTCAACACCAAGGACCCGGTCGCCGGCAACGTCGCCGTCCGCCAGGCCGCCGCCCAGCTGCTCGACCGCAAGTCGCTCGCCCGCGACGTCTTCGCCCGGACCGTCCAGCCGCTGTACGCGATGGTCCCGGCCGGCGTCACCGGCCACACCACGGCCTTCTTCGACCGCTACGGCGACCAGGACAGCGGCAAGGCCAAGAAGATCCTCACCGACGCCAAGGTCCAGCTCCCGGTCAAGCTCACCCTCACCTGGTCGCGCTCGCGGGCCGGCAGCGCCGAGCCCGAGACCCTGAAGAAGCAGCTGGAGGCCGGCGGCCTGTTCCAGGTGACCGTCCAGACGGAGCCGGACTGGGACAAGTACCGGGCCGGCTGGTCCGAGGGCCGCTACCAGGCGTACCTCATCGGCTGGTTCGCCGACTACCCGGACCCGGACAACTACATCGCCCCGCTGCTCATCGACGGCGGCGCCTACCACCACGGCTGGGACGACCCGCGGATCAGCCAGAAGCTGGTGCCGGACGGCCTCAAGCAGGCCGACCGCAGCGCCGCGGTGGCCGGCTACGCCCAGATCCAGCAGATCGTCGCCGAGAACGCGCCGCTCATCCCGCTGTACCAGAACAAGGGCTTCTTCGCGTCGCGTTCGTACATCACCGGCGTCGAGTCGACCATCGACACCACCGGCGTGTTCCGCTTCTGGGAGATCAGCCGCAGCGCCGGCAAGTAGGCGACCGGACGACACCCCTCAACACGGCGGCCCGCCCGCCTTCCCCCTGGGTGCACGGGGAAGGCGGGCGGGCCGTCGGCACGTTCGGCCGGACAGGGCCTACACGCCCTACAGGGCGCCCGGGCGCACCAGCCCGCTCTCGTACGCGTACACCGCCGCCTGCACCCGGTCGCGCAGCTGGAGCTTGGTCAGCACATGGCCGACGTGCGTCTTCACGGTGGTCTCGCTGACGAACAGTTCGGCCGCGATCTCCGCGTTCGAGAGCCCGCGCGCCACCAGCTTCAGCACCTCCAGCTCACGCTCGGTCAGCGCGCTCAGCGCCTGCGGCGGCGCCTCCTCGCCCGAGGGCAGCTTGGTGGCGTACATGTCCAGCAGCCGGCGGGTGATGCTCGGCGCCAGCATCGCCGCGCCGTCCGCCACCACCCGGATCGCCTGCACCAGTTCCTCCGCCGGGACGTCCTTCAGCAGGAAGCCGCTGGCGCCCGCGCGCAGCGCCTCCACCACGTACTCGTCCAGGTCGAAGGTGGTCAGCACCAGCACCTTGGCCGGGCCGTCCCGCCCGGGGCCGGCGATCCTGCGGGTCGCCTCGACGCCGTCCATCCTGGGCATCCGGATGTCCATCAGCACCACGTCGGGCTGCAGCGCCCGCACCTGGTCCAGCGCCTGCTGACCGTCGCCGGCCTCACCGACCACGACCAGGTCGGACTCGGCCTCCAGGATCATCCGGAAACCGGTGCGCAGCAGCGGCTGGTCGTCGACCAGCAGCACTCGGATCGTCACTAGGACTCCTTGCTCATCTGATCCCCCGTGGGATCGTCTTCGTCAGACGTACGCGACAGCGGCAGCGGGTACGGCGGGGGAGTGCCGCCGAACTCCGGGCAACTGGCCTGGTGGTCGCACCAGTCGCAGAGGCGGTTGCGGGTCGCCGGGAACTCCCCGGTGGCCACCGCGTGGGTGATCCGCTCCCAGAGCGCCCGCAGCTTGCGCTCCACCGCGAGCAGGTCGGCCTCGTCCGGGTCGTAGCTGACCACGTCCCCGCCCCCGCCGAGGTAGACCAGCTGGAGCCGCTTGGGGACGACGCCCTTCCAGCGCCACACCACGAGCGCGTAGAACTTCATCTGGAACATCGCCTTGCCCTCGAAGTCCCGCGAGGGCGCCCGGCCGGTCTTGTAGTCCACCAGCCGGACCTCGCCGCTCGGGGCGACGTCCACCCGGTCGATGTAGCCGCGCAGCAGCAGCCCCGACTCCAGGGCCGTCTCCACGTACAGCTCGCGCTCCACCGGGTGCAGCCGGGTCGGGTCCTCCAGCCGGAACCACTGGCCGACCAGCTTCTCGGCGTCCGCCAGCCAGCGGGCGAGCGCCGCGCCGTCCGGATCGTCCGGGAACAGCGAGCCCAGCTCCGGGCGCTCGCCCAGCAGCCGCTCCCACTGCGGGCGCAGCAGGCCCAGCGCCCGCTCCGGCGTCCGCTCGGTCGCGGGGCTGTCGAAGAGCCGCTCCAGCACCGCGTGCACCAGCGTGCCCCTGGTCGCCGCCGCACTCGGCGGCTCGGGCAGCCGGTCGATCACCCGCAGCCGGTACAGCAGGGGACAGGTCAGGAAGTCCCCCGCCCGGGACGGGGACAGGCCGGTCGGGGGCGCCGCCGGGCGCGCCGGGGCCCCGGCGGCGCTGGTGGTGTCGGTCTGCTGCATGCCTCCGACCCTATTGCCCTTCGCTGTCATCCTGCTGCCACGGTGCTGCCACACCGCGCGGCACAGTGGGTATGAAGCCTGACAGAGGGCCGCACGCCACCGGAGGGCCGCGATCACGTAGCGTGGGCGCACCGGGGCACGACGGGGCAGACGACCGAAGGGATCACGGTGAGCGACAGCAGGGGGCAGCAGACCTCCGACCAGCCACCGCAGGACGACGGCGGCCGCCCGGCAGGGCGACCGCCGAGGCCGCCCGAGCGCGGCAGCGGCCTCCTGGTGGGCCGCCCCTTCGGCGTGCCCATCTACGTGACCCCCTCCTGGTTCGTCATCGCCGCGCTGATCACCTGGGTGTTCGGCGGCCAGCTCGGCGACGTCCTGCCGGACCTCGGCGCCGCCCGCTACCTGCTCGCGTTCTTCTTCGCGGTCGCCTTCTACGCCTCCGTCCTGGTGCACGAGCTCGCTCACACCCTGGTCGCGCTGCGCTACAGGCTCGGTGTACGGCGGATCCAGCTGCAGTTCTTCGGCGGCGTCTCCGAGATCGAGAACGAGGCCGAGAGCCCGTGGCGCGAGTTCTGGCTGGCCTTCG
Source organism: Kitasatospora sp. NPDC127121 (assembly GCF_042677305.1). Taxonomy (NCBI): domain Bacteria; kingdom Bacillati; phylum Actinomycetota; class Actinomycetes; order Kitasatosporales; family Streptomycetaceae; genus Kitasatospora; species Kitasatospora sp. NPDC127121. The sequence goes on from NZ_JBHXTQ010000054.1 coordinate 44,506, forward strand.
TCGGCCCGCTGCTCTCGCTGGTGCTCGGCGGCGTGTTCTACCTCGCGATGCAGGCCGTGGAGCTCTCCACGGTGCCCGGGGTGCTGCTCACCGGGCTGATGGTCTCCAACCTGGTGGTCGCCGCGTTCAACCTGCTGCCCGGCCTGCCGCTGGACGGCGGCCGGATGCTGCGCGCGGTCGTCTGGGCGATCAGCGGCAAGGCGATGACCGGTACGGTCGCCGCCGCCTGGGTCGGCCGGGCGCTGGCCGTCGTGGTGCTGATCGGCCTGCCGCTGTTCAGCGCCGCCCGCGGGATCGAGCGCACCACGACCGACACCCTGGTGGACGCGGTGCTGGCCGCCGTCCTCGCCGCGATCATCTGGAACGGCGCCACCGGGAGCCTGCGCAACGCCCGGCTCAAGGAGGTGCTGCCCGGCCTGCGGCTGCGCGAGCTCGCCCGCCGGACCGTCGAGGTTACCGCCGACACCCCGCTCGGCGAGGCGCTGCGCCGGGCCCGCGAGGCCCAGGCCGGCGCGGTCGTGGTGGTGGACGGCCGGGGCGACCCGATCGGCATCGTCCGCGAGTCCGCCGTCCGCGCGGTGCCCGAGCACCGCCGCCCGTGGGTCGCCGTCGGCCCGCTCGCCCGCGACCTCGAACCCGGCCTGCGGCTGGACGCCGACCTCGGCGGCGAGGACCTGCTGCGCGCCGTCCAGGCGACCCCGGCCGGGGAGTACCTGGTGGTCGAGGCGGACGGCCGGGTGTTCGGCGTCGCCGCGCTCACCGACATCGAGCAGCGCCTCACCGCCGCCGTCGCCGGCCGGTGATCACTCTGGTCGGGCGGACCGTCCGCTTCCCTTAGGATTGACCGCATGTCCGAACCGACCGGTGCCACCCGCCGACGCGGGCCCTTCCAGGTCGGGGACCAGGTCCAGCTGACCGACCCCAAGGGCCGCCACTACACGTTCACGCTCCAGGCCGGGAACCAGTTCCACACCCACAAGGGTGCGTTCCCGCACGACGAGCTGATCGGCGCCCCCGAGGGTACGGTCGTGCGCACCACGGGGAACGTCCCGTACCTCGCGCTGCGCCCCCTGCTCCCCGACTACGTCCTGTCCATGCCGCGCGGCGCCGCCGTGATCTACCCCAAGGACGCGGGGCAGATCCTGGCCATGGCCGACATCTTCGCCGGCGCCCGCGTCGTCGAGGCCGGTGTCGGCTCGGGCGCGCTCTCCACCTACCTGCTGCGCGCCGTCGGCGACACCGGCATGCTGGCCTCGTACGAGCGCCGGCAGGACTTCGCCGACATCGCCAAGGGCAACGTCGAGCGCTACTTCGGCGGGCCGCACCCGGCGTGGAAGCTCACCGTCGGCGACCTCCAGGACAACCTGGTCGAGGCCGACGTCGACCGCGTCATCCTCGACATGCTCGCCCCCTGGGAGTGCCTGGACGTCGCCTCCAAGGCGCTCGTCCCCGGCGGCCTGATCTGCTGCTACGTGGCCACCACCACGCAGATGTCCAAGACCGTCGAGGCACTGCGCGACCACGGCACCTTCACCGAGCCGCAGGCCTGGGAGACCATGGTCCGCACCTGGCACCTGGAGGGCCTGGCCGTCCGCCCGGACCACCGGATGATCGGCCACACCGGCTTCCTGCTCACCGCCCGCCGCCTCGCCGACGGCGTCGAGCCGCCGCTGCGCCGACGCCGCCCGGCCAAGGGCGCGTACGGCGAGGACTACGACAACGGGGGCTCGGAGTCGACTCTGCGGGAGCGCGCCGCGGCCCGTGCCGCCGCCCGCGCCGTCGAGACCGAGCAGCCCGACCTGGGCTGACCGGGATCGCTTCCCAGGGGTGGTACGAGCCTGCTCGTGCCACCCCTCGGCATTTCGGCCGTCGGCGTGTGGGACGATGCTCGCGCACGCAGACCAGCTCCTGGGAGCACTGGAGGGGACGCCTGGTGGAGACCGCGGTCGGGACGACGGCTGGACAGCAGACACCGCGGGGCCGCACCGGGCCCGGGCACGCGCGCACCGCCCCCTGGCACTGGGCCCTGGCCCTGGCCGGCTGCGGCGCGGTGGTGGCCTCGGCCCTCGCCGCCGGCCCCGCGACCGGCACCCCGGTGCCCCTGCACGGCACTCCCAAGGCCCTCGGGGCGAGCGCCGCCCCCGACCCGGCCAAGGCCCAACTTCCGCTCGACTGCGGCCCGTTCCCGGTCGCGACGGCCATCAGCATGCCGGCCGACCTGGGCGACGGGCGGCCCGGCACGGTCGTCGCCGCGCACTGCGCGGCCGAGAACGGCACGCCGCCGGACGCCGTCTACCTGCTCGGCTTCGGCCCGGGCGAGCGCCCGGTGGTGCTGGCCACGCTCCTCTCCGAGCGCGAGAACCTCACCCTCGGCCGGCTCGCGCTGCGCTCCGACGGCGCCATCACCGGTCACGCGCAGGGGTATTCGAGCGACGAGGTGCCGCGCTTCCGCCCTGACATCTCACTCGACCTCACCTGGATGCGCAAGGGCGGCGGCTGGGAACGCTCCCAGACCGCCGCCCCGGTCAGCCAGACCTGAGGGGGAGGACGCGTCAGTCCGCGTCCGGCCCGTACACCTCGACCCGGTCGGTGACCCGGCGCACGTGGATGCAGTCGCCGGGGCACTCCTTCGCCGAGTCCACCACGTCCTGAAGGATCGTCAGCGGCACCGGGGCGGTCTGCCCGGGCTGCTGGCGCAGCTCGTCGTCCGGCCCCTTCACGTAGGCGAGGCCGTCGATGTCCAGCTCGAAGACCTCGGGTGCGTACTGCACGCAGATGCCGTCGCCGGTGCACAGATCCTGGTCGATCCACACCTCCAGCTGTTCGGCCGCCGTGGCCGTCTGCTCGGTTACCGACATGGTCCCCTGCCGTTTCTGTCCCGGGTCGCCCCTTTTCCGGGGGCAATCCCGCCATTCGTACAACGATCGGACCCAGGTGCCCGGTCGCGATCGGATATCACTTCGCTCGACGATACATCTGGCCCGCTTTGGGTGGTGAGCGGTGGGTATCCCCTTAGCAGAGGGGAAGCACGCTGGGGCGAAGATCGGACACGCCCGTTCCATCTTTCTTGATCTAGGGGTTTACGGACCCCTGGTCCCAGGTAGGGTCTGGAAGCGTCCAGCTCCCCGGAGGAGGTGAGGACCGTGGCAGCCCACGATGACGACTACAACCGCAGCACCGGCAGGCCCGCTCGTGGTTCCGACGAGGCCGCTCAGGTCTCGTTCCTTGAGCAGGAAATCGCTGTGCTGCGCCGCAAGCTCGCCGACTCGCCGCGCAATTCGAGGATCCTCGAAGAGCGGATCGTCGAGCTCCAGACCAACCTGGCCGGAGTGTCCGCCCAGAACGAACGGCTCGCCTCCACCCTGCGAGAGGCCCGCGACCAGATCGTGGCCCTCAAGGAGGAAGTGGACCGGCTGGCACAGCCCCCGGCCGGGTTCGGCACCTTCCTCGAGGCCAACGAGGACGGCACCGCCGACATCTTCACCGGGGGGCGCAAGCTCCGCGTGAACGTCAGCCCCAACGTCGCCCTCGACGAACTGCGGCGCGGCCAGGAGGTGATGCTCAACGAGGCCCTCAACATCGTGGACGCGATGGCCTTCGAGCGCATCGGTGAGATCGTCACCCTCAAGGAGATCCTCGAGGACGGCGAACGCGCCCTGGTCGTCGGCCACACCGACGAGGAGCGGGTGGTGCGCCTCGCCGAACCGCTGCGCGAGCTCACCATCCGGGCGGGGGACGCCCTGCTGCTGGAGCCCCGCTCCGGCTACGTGTACGAGGTCGTGCCGAAGTCCGAGGTCGAGGAGCTGGTCCTCGAAGAGGTCCCGGACATCGACTACCGCCAGATCGGCGGACTGAGCAACCAGATCGAGCTGATCCGGGACGCGGTCGAGCTGCCCTACCTGCATGCCGACCTCTTCAAGGAGTACGAGCTGCGCCCGCCCAAGGGCGTGCTGCTCTACGGCCCGCCCGGCTGCGGCAAGACGCTGATCGCCAAGGCGGTCGCCAACTCGCTGGCCAAGAAGGTCGCCGAGGTCACCGGACGCCCCCAGGGGAAGAGCTACTTCCTCAACATCAAGGGCCCCGAACTGCTCAACAAGTACGTGGGCGAGACCGAGCGGCAGATCCGCCTGGTCTTCCAGCGGGCCCGGGAGAAGGCGAGCGAGGGCACGCCCGTCATCGTCTTCTTCGACGAGATGGAGTCGCTGTTCCGCACCCGCGGTTCCGGCGTCAGCTCGGACGTGGAGAACACCATCGTCCCGCAGCTGCTCGCCGAGATCGACGGTGTGGAGGGCCTGGAGAACGTCATCGTCATCGGCGCCTCGAACCGCGAGGACATGATCGACCCGGCGATCCTGCGGCCCGGCCGCCTGGACGTCAAGATCAAGATCGAGCGCCCGGACGCCGAGGCCGCGAGGGACATCTTCTCCAAGTACCTCAAGGAGTCGCTGCCGTTCCACCCGGACGACCTCAAGGAGCACGACGGCTCCCTGGGAACCACGGTGGCCGCGATGATCCAGTCGGTCGTGGAGCGGATGTACTCCGAGACCGAGGAGAACCGCTTCCTGGAGGTCACCTACGCCAACGGTGACAAGGAGGTCCTGTACTTCAAGGACTTCAACTCCGGCGCGATGATCCAGAACATCGTCGACCGCGCGAAGAAGATGGCCATCAAGGACTTCCTCGACCACGGTCAGCGCGGTCTGCGCGTCTCCCACCTGCTCGCCGCCTGCGTGGACGAGTTCAAGGAGAACGAGGACCTCCCGAACACCACCAACCCGGACGACTGGGCCCGCATCTCCGGCAAGAAGGGCGAGCGGATCGTCTTCATCCGCACGCTGGTCACCGGCAAGCAGGGCGCCGAGTCCGGCCGCTCGATCGACACTGTCGCCAACACGGGGCAGTACCTGTAAGCACACGGTGAGACCGGGCCGCCCGGCGGTCCCCGGAACAGCACGCACCCCGTCCGGCTGTGGCGCCTCGCGGCCCCGCAGCCGGACGGCGCGTCTCGGGGTCCGCCCGTCGGTGCCGGGTTCTAGGCTCGACCCACCGATCGCGGGCAGAACGCCGGCGCCGGTGTTGTTCAGCGGTACGTCGGCGTGCTCCGCCCGTGGGGGGCGGCGCACCGGGCAAGGAGGGCCGCATGACCGTACGGCGCGTGATGGGCATCGAGACCGAGTACGGGATCTCCGTGCCCGGGCACCCCAACGCCAACGCCATGCTCACCTCGTCCCAGATCGTCAACGCGTACGCGGCGGCGATGCACCGGGCGCGGCGGGCCCGCTGGGACTTCGAGGAGGAGAACCCGCTGCGTGACGCCCGGGGCTTCGACCTGGCACGCGAGGTGGCGGACGCCAGCCAGCTGACCGACGAGGACATCGGCCTGGCCAACGTCATCCTCACCAACGGGGCCCGGTTCTACGTGGACCACGCGCACCCCGAGTACAGCTCGCCAGAGGTCACCAACCCGCGCGACGCCGTGCTCTGGGACAAGGCCGGCGAGCGGATCATGGCCGCTGCCGCGCGGCGCGCGCTGGAACTGCCCAACGGGCAGAACATCCACCTGTACAAGAACAACACCGACAACAAGGGCGCCTCCTACGGCACCCACGAGAACTACCTGATGAAGCGGGCGACGCCGTTCGCCGACATCGTCCGCCACCTCACCCCGTTCTTCGTCTCCCGCCAGGTGGTCACCGGCGCCGGCCGGGTCGGCATCGGCCAGGACGGTTCGACGCACGGCTTCCAGATCAGCCAGCGGGCCGACTACTTCGAGGTCGAGGTCGGCCTGGAGACCACGCTCAAGCGCCCGATCATCAACACCCGGGACGAACCGCACGCCGACGCGGAGAAGTACCGCCGGCTGCACGTGATCATCGGGGACGCCAACCTCTCCGAGATCTCCACCTACCTCAAACTGGGCACCACCTCACTGGTCCTGTCGATGATCGAGGACTCCTTCATCGCCTCCGACCTCGCCGTCGACCAGCCGGTGCGCACCCTGCACCGGGTCTCCCACGACCCCACGCTCAAGCACCTGATCACCCTGCGCAACGGGCGCAAACTCACCGCCGTCCAGCTCCAGCTGGAGTACTTCGAGCTGGCCCGCAAGTACGTCGAGGACCGCTTCGGCACCGACGCGGACGAGCAGACACTGGACGTGCTGGCCCGCTGGGAGGACGTCCTCGGCCGGCTGGAGCGCGATCCGATGTCGCTCTCCCGGCAACTGGACTGGATCGCCAAGCGGGAGATCCTGGAGGGCTACCGCAGCCGGGACGCCCTGGGGTGGGAGAATCCGCGGCTGCACCTGGTTGACCTCCAGTACAGCGACGTACGGCCCGACAAGGGCCTCTACAACCGGCTGGTGGCCCGCGGCCGCTTCGAGCGGCTGGTGACCGAGGCGGAGGTCGAGCGGGCCGTCTCCAAGCCCCCGGAGGACACCCGGGCGTACTTCCGCGGGCGCTGCCTGGAGCAGTACGCCGACCACGTCGCCGCGGCCTCCTGGGACTCGGTGATCTTCGACCTGCCGGGCCGGGACTCGTTGCAGCGGGTGCCCACGCTGGAGCCGCTGCGGGGCACCCGCAACCACGTCAAGGAGCTGCTGGACCGCTGTCGCACCGCGGAGGACCTGCTGCGGGTCCTCTCCGGCGGGTAACTTTTCGATCACCATGGGTGAACGTCCGCCGAATGGGAATCATCCGGGGTGGCAGCGGGTGTTGGACAGGAAGCGCCACCGGCAAACCGGGAGCGGCAGTCGCACCTTGTGTATAGGGTCGGTGCAGCAAGCAACGACCAAACCGTGCCAGAAGAATCGAGCGGGGTGAGGGAAATGGCGAGCAAGGACACCGGCGGCGGCCAGCAGCGGGCGAACCGCTCCTCCGAGGAGGTCGAGGAGCAGGCCGCGGAAACCCAGAATTCCGACGACCTCAAGGAGCGCCAGGAAAAGCTGAGCGACGACGTCGACGCGGTGCTGGACGAAATCGACGAGGTCCTCGAGTCGAATGCGGAGGATTTCGTCCGTGGATTCGTGCAGAAGGGCGGGCAATAGCCCGTCCCCGGCATTCGGGAATTCACGGTCGTGACCGTCGAGGGCGGTCGGGCGGCGAGGGCCGCCCGGCCGTCCGGCACCGGCCCCCTGCGCGCGTGGACAGTGATCTCCGGGCGGGTAGGGTGCGGGCAACGCGAGCTTCAAGCTACCTGGAAGGAATCGTGTGGAAGCCAACACTCGTGGCACCGGGCGTCTACCGGCTGCCTTCCTGACCCCGGGGTCCTCCTCCTTCGTGGACTTCCTCGCCGAGCACCGGCCGGAGCTGATCCCCGGCCACCGCGGGCTCCCCGCGGGGGCCGTGATCGAGGCCCCGCACGGGACCACCATCGTGGCCGCGGTGTTCGACGGCGGCGTGGTGATCGCCGGTGACCGCCGGGCGACGATGGGCAACGTGATCGCCCAGCGCGACATGGAGAAGGTGTTCCCGGCCGACGAGTACAGCGCGGTCGGCATCGCCGGCACCGCCGGCCTCGCCATCGAGATGGTCCGGCTGTTCCAACTGGAGCTGGAGCACTACGAGAAGATCGAGGGCGCGGTGCTCTCGCTGGAGGGCAAGGCCAACCGGCTCACCGCCATGATCCGGGGCAACCTGGGCATGGCGATGCAGGGCCTGGCGGTCGTCCCGCTGTTCGCCGGCTACGACCTGGACCTCGGCCGCGGCCGGATCTTCAACTACGACGTCACCGGCGGGCGTTCCGAGGAGCGCGGCTTCGCCGCCACCGGCTCGGGCTCGGTCTTCGCCCGCGGCTCGATGAAGAAGCTCTACCGCGACGGCCTGACGGCCGACCAGGCCGCCACACTGGTCGTCCAGGCGCTGTACGACGCGGCCGACGACGACTCCGCCACCGGCGGCCCCGACCTCGCCCGCAAGATCTTCCCGATCGTCTCGCTGATCACCGAGGAAGGCTTCCGCCGGCTCACCGACGCGGAGGTCACCGAGATCGCGGTCGCGATCACCGACGAGCGCCGCTCGCACCCCAACGGCCCGCAGGCCCCGCTGCTCTAGCCATCACCTCTCAGGAAAGGGACGACCGCCGGTGTCGACACCGTTCTACGTCTCGCCCCAGCAGGCCATGGCGGACCGCGCGGAGTACGCCCGCAAGGGCATCGCGCGCGGCCGCAGCGTGGTCGTGCTCACCTACGCCGACGGCATCGTCTTCGTCGCGGAGAACACCTCCAGAGCGCTTCACAAGGTCTCCGAGATCTACGACAAGATCGCCTTCGCGGCGGTCGGCCGCTACAACGAGTTCGAGAACCTGCGCATCGGCGGCGTCCGCTACGCCGACCTGCGCGGCTACTCCTACGACCGGGCCGACGTCACCGCCCGGGGCCTGGCCAACGTCTACGCACAGACGCTCGGCACCATCTTCTCCTCGGTCGGCGAGAAGCCCTACGAGGTCGAGCTGATCGTGGCCGAGGTCGGCCGCACCGCGGACGAGGACCAGATCTACCGCCTCACCCCGGACGGCTCGATCGTCGACGAGAAGAACTACGTCGTGGTCGGCGGCAACGCCGACTCGATCGGCAACTACCTGGGCCAGCGCCACCAGGCCGGGATGGGCCTCACCGAGGTGGTCCGGGCCGCCGTGGACTCGCTCGCCCGCGACCCCAACGGCGGCAGCCCGCGCGCCCTCACCCCGGAGCAGCTGGAGGTGGCCGTCCTCGACCGCCAGCGGTTCCAGCAGCGCAAGTTCAAGCGCATCCTGGGCAACCAGCTCGCCCGGCTGCTCGACGGCGACCAGTCCGCCGAGTCGGACGACGAGGACAACCCGGCGGACACCGCGCCGGAGTAGCAGTGCCTGCGGAGTCCCGTACGGCGGCCGGAAGGAGGCCGTACGGGACTCCGGTGCCCCTGCGGCGGCCCAGTCGTCGTGGAGGCGGTTTCGGACAGCTCCGACACAGAATGGAGTGCTCATGGACCGCCGGATTTTCGGGCTGGAGAACGAGTACGGCGTGACCTGCACGTTCCGCGGGCAGCGCAGGCTGTCGCCGGACGAGGTGGCGCGGTACTTGTTCCGCCGGGTCGTCTCCTGGGGCCGCAGCAGCAACGTCTTCCTGCGCAACGGTGCCCGGCTGTACCTCGACGTCGGCTCCCACCCCGAGTACGCCACCCCCGAGTGCGACGACGTGACCGAGCTGGTGACGCACGACAAGGCGGGCGAGCGGATCCTCGAAGGGCTCCTGGTCGACGCCGAGCGGCGGCTGCACGAGGAGGGCATCGCGGGGGACGTCTACCTGTTCAAGAACAACACCGACTCGGCCGGCAACTCCTACGGCTGCCACGAGAACTACCTGGTGGCCCGGCACGGCGAGTTCTCCCGGCTGGCCGACGTGCTGATCCCCTTCCTGGTGACCCGCCAGCTGATCTGCGGCGCCGGCAAGGTGCTGCAGACCCCGCGCGGCGCGGTCTACTGCGTCAGCCAGCGCGCCGAGCACATCTGGGAGGGCGTCAGCTCCGCCACCACCCGCTCCCGCCCGATCATCAACACCCGCGACGAGCCGCACGCGGACGCCGAGCGCTACCGCCGGCTGCACGTGATCGTCGGCGACTCCAACATGTCGGAGACCACGACGCTGCTCAAGGTCGGCGCCACCGACCTGGTGCTGCGGCTGATCGAGGCCGGCGTGGTGATGCGCGACCTCACCCTGGAGAACCCGATCCGGGCGATCCGCGAGGTCAGCCACGACCTCACCGGCACCCACCAGGTGCGGCTCGCCAACGGGCGCGAGGCCAGCGCGCTGGACATCCAGGAGGAGTACTACACCAAGGCGCTGGAGTTCGCCGACCGCAAGGGCATCAACACCGGCACCATCGGCCAGGTGCTCGAACTGTGGGGCCGGACCCTGGAGGCCGTCCGCACCGAGAACCTGGACCAGGTGGCCACCGAGATCGACTGGATCATGAAGTACAAGCTCATCGAGCGCTACCGCGAGAAGCACCAGATGAGCATGTCCAACCCGCGGGTGGCCCAGATCGACCTGGCGTACCACGACATCCACCGCCGGCGCGGCCTGTTCTACCTGCTCCAGGGCAAGGGCCAGGCGAAGCGGGTGACCACCGACCTCAAGACCTTCGAGGCCAAGTCCATCCCGCCGCAGACCACCCGGGCCCGGCTGCGCGGGGACTTCATCCGCCGGGCGCAGGAGCAGCGCCGGGACTTCACGGTGGACTGGGTGCACCTGAAGCTGAACGACCAGGCGCAGCGCACGGTGCTCTGCAAGGACCCGTTCCGCTCGGTGGACGAGCGGGTGGAGAAGCTGATCGCCGGGATGTGACCCCCGCGGGGGCCCCAGGTTTGTGATCAAGGCGGTGTCCGGCCCCGGTGGTGTCTACCGGGGCCGGACACCGTCCGGGCATACGCTGTCCGTCGAAGTCAGGAGAGCCGACCTCGATCGACAGTTAGGACCACCGTGCGCCGCACCGCCGGTTTGCTACTCACCCTGCCCCTGCTGCTGGCGGTCGCCTGCAGCAGTTCGCCCAAGGCGGCCGGCCCGGCGACTCCGTCCGCGGCGAGCGCGCCTCCGACGGTGCCCGCGCCGGTCGGCGAGGCGTCGCCGATGCCCACGCTCTCGGAGGGCGGTTTCGGCAGCAAGGCCACCATCACCCTCCCGGAGGGCCAGCCCGGCGGCCAGTTCGTGGTGAACACCGTCAGCGAGGGCGAGCGGTCGACGGTCAACAAGGGCGACTGGGTGACGGTCAACTACACGGCGAAGGACTGGACCACCGGCAAGGACCTGCCCAGCTCGTACGACCCGAGCGGGAAGCCGCAGCTCTACCAGGCCGGCAGCGGACAGCTCGTGCCGGCGCTGGACCAGAGCGTGATCGGCAAGAAGGTCGGCAGCCGGCTGCTGGTGGTCGCCCCGCCGGCGGCGGCCTTCGGCGAGCAGGGCAGCACCCAGCTCGGCGTCAACAAGGGCGACACCGTGGTGTTCGTCCTGGACATCATGGAGAGCCTGCCACAGGACTCCACGCTGACCGGCGCCATGACCCCGCCGCCGGCGACGATGCCGCAGGTCAAGGACAACGGCAAGGCCCCGGTGGCGATCACCGTGCCGGCCGGGCAGGCCGCGCCCACCGACCTGGAGCAGGCGGTGCTGATCAAGGGCGAGGGCAAGCAGGTCAAGAGCGGGCAGACCCTGGTGGTGCAGTACACCGGGGTGCTCTGGAACAACGGCCAGCAGTTCGACTCCTCCTGGACGCACGGGGGCGCGCAGGCGGTGCAGATCGGCACCGGCAGCGTGATCGAGGGCTGGGACAAGGCGCTGGTCGGCCAGACCGTCGGCAGCCGGATCCTGCTCGTGGTGCCGCCCGCGCTCGGCTACAAGGACCAGGCGCAGGGCTCGGTGCCGCCCAACTCGACGCTGGTCTTCGTGATCGACATCCTGGAAGCTGTTTAGGGCGGACACGCACCCCTGGGATTCCGTACGCTTGGGCGGACGCTCGTACAACGAAGCGTCCGCCCTCATCCTGAGCTGTCATACTGCCCTCGCACTGTGGCAGGCGCCGCCCGGCGTCGAGGTCCGGGGCGGACGGTGCGACGGCAGACCGGCAGTCAGCACGCCGGTCGCAGACCTGGAAGACCTCGTGGCGAGATGGATGGGGAGTCATGACTGAGAAGACGCCGAGCCCGGGCGGGGCCGACACCGCGGCGAACGACAGCTCCGCGGGTGACCCGGCCGCCTCGCGTCCCGGCGGCCCGCTCCCGGGGGACGGCGAGTCGATCGTCGTCCCGCCGTCGATCCTGAAGCAGCAGGCCGGCTGGGCGCAGCCCGGCGAGCAGCCGCGGGCCTCGGGCGGGACCAAGACGGACGACACCCCGCAGATCTTCGCCTCCACCGTGCGTCGGGGCGACACCTCGGAGGCCGGGTACGACGAGAACCCGCCCGGGGTGGGCCGGCTGGGCGTGATCCTCGGCACGGTGCTGGCCGTGCTGCTGGCCGGCAGCGCCGTGACGCTGTACCTGGTGAACAAGGACGGCAAGTCGGACACCGCCGCCAAGCCGGACGCCGCCAAGAGCGCGCCGCCCACGCCGACCGCCGACCCGGTGCCGCCGATCAAGGACAGCGCCAAGGTGCTGCCCACCGTCACCGGTGACTTCGGCAAGAAGGCCGAGATCCAGGTGCCGGGCGAGGCCTCCGACGGCTCCTTCGTGGTGAAGGTGCTGACCGAGGGCACCGGCCCCAAGGTGGACAAGAACTCCTGGACCTCGGTGGACTACACCGCCAAGGACTGGACCACCGGCAAGGACATCCCGAGCTCGTACGACAACAACGGCAAGCCGCAGATCTTCCAGGCCGGCACCGACGCGCTGATCCCGGCGCTGGACCAGGCCGTGGTCGGGAAGAAGGCCGGCAGCCGGGTCCTCGTGGTGGCCCCGCCGGCCGCCGCGTTCGGCTCCCAGGGCAAGGCCGACATGTCGATCGGGGCGAAGGACGACCTGGTCTTCGTGATCGACATCCGCAACGCCAACGCGCCCGACTCCGTGGTGAGCGGCACCGTCACGCCGCCGCCCGCGGACTTCCCGCAGGTCAAGGACAACGGCAAGAAGCCGGCCGAGATCACCCCGGTGGCCGGCGCGAAGGACCCGACCGAGCTGAAGTCGCACGTCCTGATCAAGGGCACCGGGCCGGCGGTGGAGAAGGGCGAGAAGGTCGTCGTCCAGTACACCGGCGCGCTGTTCAAGGACGGCAAGATGTTCGACTCCTCGCTCAGCAAGGGCCAGGCGTTCTCCTTCCCGGTCGGCGGTGGCCAGGTCATCCAGGGCTGGGACCAGGGGCTGGTGGGCCAGACCGTCGGCAGCCGGGTGGAACTGGTGATCCCGGCCGCGCTGGCGTACGGCGACAAGGGCCAGGGCGACATCCCGCCGGGCGCACCGCTGGTCTTCGTGGTGGACATCCTGGACGCCGGTCAGGGCTGATCCACTTTCGGGTGACAATGGTGTGCGTGTGACCTTCAGGTCCGGCCGCGTGGCCGGACCACCCCGGGCGGTGGGCGCCCGTACCGTGGTCCGGGAACGGACCGGGGGTGCGGGCGCCCGCCGCTTGGTCGTGACTGCAATGCGAAACGTGAGAAGAGGGACTGTGAGCGTCAACCTCAACGAGAAGCCCGAGATCGACTTCCCGATCGGCGACGCCCCGGCGGACCTGCAGATCCGCGACATCGTCGTCGGTGACGGCGATGAGGCCAAGTCGGGCCAGGTCGTCAAGGTCCGCTACGTCGGCGTGACCTTCGAGACCGGTGAGGAGTTCGACTCCAGCTGGAACCGGGGCACCGCCCCGTTCTCGTTCCCGCTGGGCGCCGGCCGCGTCATCAAGGGCTGGGACCGCGGTGTCGCCGGCATGAAGGTCGGCGGCCGCCGCGAGCTGACCATCCCGTCGCACCTGGCCTACGGCAACCAGTCGCCGACCCCGCTCATCCCGGCGGGCTCGACCCTGATCTTCGTCGTCGACCTGATCGGCGTCTGAGTCGTTCCACACCGTGGGCCGAAACCCCAACCGGGGTAGGCCCACGGGCGGGGGAGGTAGCGGCGTTTGGACATCGTTACCCCTGTCTCATATTAAAAAATAAAGCAGCCGACG